>JAQBFL010000153.1:0-3982 GCA_032123415.1 bacterium
ACCTCACCCACCGGTGTCACGATCGGCGGTTTCTGCTGCAAACGATCCGTGAACGCCACGATTATCGGAAATGGCTGCGCGAGGGAGCGCTTCGGTATGATGTGCCCATCTACAACTACTGCGTCACATCCAATCACGTTCGTGTGATTGTGCATGTGGGCGATTCCGACGCAGTTTCTTCAATGATGCAGCTGGCATCCGCAACGGTAGCACGGCATTGGAACCGCCTGAAGAAGCACGAAGGATCGTTCTGGGAGCATCCCTTCCGCCCCGACCACGGCAGCCGTACGGAATGGGATCCGACCTTGGTTGTCGGAACCTTGTTTCATTGTGCGCCCGGTTTTTCTGCCTATGCGGAAGCGATGTATACCGGCGATCCGTGGATCGGACTGGGCATCCGCTACGATAGGTAAGATCCGTCGGGTCACGGCGGAGCAGTGCCATGAGCGATGCTTTTTACCGAACGATTTGCGCGGCCTCACGGGTCGCGTTTGTCACATCCGGACGAGCCGCGGTGCTGGGGGCGGAGCATGTGCCCCCTGATGGGCGCATGATTTTGGCGGCTAACCATGTGTCGTGGTACGATATTCCGTTGCTGGCCCTTCATTGTCCGCGGATATTGGATTTTCTTGCCATCACTGAACTGTATCACGGCCCCGTGTCACGATGGTTTTTCAACAGGATGAATGGGATCCGTTACGACCGGTTCAGCCCGGATTCTCGAGCGGTGCGTGAGATGATGGCCCGGTTGGCCCGGGGGCGTGTCGTGGTCATTTTCCCGGAAGGCAAACTCTGTCCCGACGATGAGTCCCTGTTCTCCGGTCATGCGATCCGCCCCGGGATGTCTCGTCTAGCCATGGCGGCGCAAGTTCCGGTCCTCCCGGTCGTATTGCTGGGCACGGATGTCTACCGCCGATTCCGGTCCTGGCTGCCTGTGCGCCGCGCTCGCTATGGGATTCTTTTCGGCAAACCCCTCGCGCCGCCTGCCGCCGTGCGTTCTGCTGCCAGACGCACGGCGGAGGTCAGGCGTTTTGAAGCCGAATACTGTGCACGTATGCGCGATCTTCGGATTGAACTGCTGCAGGCCATGTCGGCGCAACGCCATGGTGATGAAAAGCGCCCATGAATATGCGCGAACAGATTCGGCTCAGCATGACTCGGCATGACTTGCAGGCCGGCCTGCCATGGGCGAGCTTCACGTTTTCAATTAGATTTCCCGGGTTCGACGGCCATTTCCCGGGGCAGCCTGTGCTGCCTGGCGTATGTATGTTGACGGCGGTTGTGGTCACACTTGAGGAATGGCTCGGACTGGGCGTGCGGGTGTTCGAGGTGCGGAAGGCGCGTTTCCTATCGCCCATCAACCCGGGGCAACCGCTGGAAATCAAATGTACGCAGCACAAGCAGACGGCTGATACCATGGTGGCTCAGTTCACCCTGCGCGGCGCCGGCGACCGCAAGACCTCCGAGTGCACGATCCACTACACGCTGAAATAGGCGGAGAGAGTCCATGCTTGAAGCGCTGGACTAATCCCCGGCGCGGGGGTACACTGTGAGCAAGGTATGAGACGGTATTGCAGATGTGCGGGTATGATGGCGGCGGCGTTGGTGGCGTGCCTGACGGCGCGGCGTGCCGACGCGGGCATCATCCTGGGGCAGAACGACTGGGAACTGGGCGCGGAGAACTGGTCCAGCCTCCAGGGACATCAATCGACGACACTACTGACGGATCCGGCCGCGGGCGGCTGGTTGCGGATCGATTTTCCGTTCACGGCCAACCCCGAGATCGCCCAGGACGGCTGGTTCGACGGGGTCCGCGTGCGGGCCGAAGACCTGTTCGCGGGCGCCGGGACATCCGACATGGTCGCCCATTCCGCGCCATTCAGCAACTGGATGGACTGGATGTTTCCCGGTGCGACAGAGGACCAGTACCTGGCCGATCTCTCCAGCAGCGACTGGATCGGCGTCTTCACCTACCGTACCGGCGCCGCGGAGCAGATCTATGGCATCGACAACTTCAGGCTCATGGTTCCCGAACCGGCCGAAACCGTTGTGTTGTGCGTGGCGCTGGCCGTATCGTTGGTGGCGCTGCGCCGGCGCGCTCCCATTGCCGCCTGACGCAGAAAGAGAGAACCAATCGCCGGAGCGATTGGTTCTCCCTCGCTTGACCCTTGGCAGGGCGCCTGTCGGCCAGTGAGGCATCGGATATTATGCAATTTACTTGCAGTCCGATATTTGCCGGACCAACCGGAGGACGCGTTATTTAGAAGCAGTGATCGTGCCACCCCGGCGCACCGTCCAGCCATTGACATCTTCTTCACAAAGCTATGACAGCCCGCCAAGAAACTCCACAGAGACCGGATATCCGCTGCATAAAGGGAAGGAATAGGAGTTCGCACAATTCGCATACTGGCGAGGTGTTGTGTCGTTTCTCATGGGCGTCTCGAGACATATGAGACAGGTTGGTGTCGCCGATGAGTCTCTTGCACTGATCGAAACCTTCAGGTAGCGTGGGGTCCGTGCATCATCTCTGTGGCACGTTGGAGAAGGATATGCCGATTGGTGGAAGCCTGCGGACCGGTACGAGGGGAGGACGAACGTGAGACTGCGGACCACGCTGAACCTGGCTTCGTTCTTCCCCATCGCGATCACCGCCTTGTTCATCCTGTACCTCTTCGCCGTCCATTCCACGGTTGTCGCGGGCGGCGGCGGCCCCATGCGGGGGCCGATGATCGGCGCGGTTCTCATGGCCGTCTTCTCGCTGCTGATCGGGTGGCTGTTCTACCGTGCCGGCCGCAATCTGGTGAATCAGGTCGCCGCCTTGGAATTGATGGCGGAGCGGGTTAAACGGGGGGACCTGAAGCCGACGGGAAAGATGGCGGGCGCTCGGGGGGAAGTGGCCGACTTCGCGGAAGTGTTCGACGAGCTGGTCGTCGAGCTGTGCGGCTACGTGGAGTTGATCGGAGAGCACGAGCGGCTCAAGCAGGACTGTGAGGTCGCGCACGCAACGGCCGAGAAGCTGCGCGAGTCGGCGGTCCAGGCTTCCGGCGTCATGGAACTTCTGAGCCGGGCTGAGCAGGGCTATATCGCCGGGCTGCTCGATGAGGATGCCTTCCTGTCCTCCTGGCTGCCGCCGGGCACCCTTCGGGCCGCTCTCGGCGTCGATCCCGAACAGGCCTCGGCCCCTGCCCTTCCTCCAGATATCCGGGGTTTGTTCCGAAAACTCCTCTCCGGCCCCTTGCCGGCCGGGGCGGCGAATGCGGACGACTCGCCGCCCGAGGTGGTGTCAGCCCGCGAGGCCATGGAGGATGCCGTGCGTCTGTGCCGCTGGAAATGGGAAAGGGGGGGCGGCACGGCGCTGAATGTCTCGATCGAAGCCGACGGCGCCCGCCCTTTCGAGGTCCGCATCAACCGCCTGAGCCTGGTGCAGACCTTCGCGGCCCTCCTGATGAACGCCGCCGATGCCATGCCGGCCGGCGGCTCCGTGGCCATCCAGTTCAACACAGACGCCGAAGGAACCGTGAATCTGTCGATTACCGACCATGGCGTCGGGATGAACGCCTCGGTCCGCACCCGATGCACGAAGCCGTTCTTCTCCACCAAGGAAGGCCGGGTCGGCATGGGCCTGACGCTCGCGTCCCGCGTCGTGGCCCGCGGCGGCGGGAGGTTGGGCGTCATCGGTGAACCAGGCCACGGTACGGCGGTTCACATCTCCTTTCCCTGTCACAGCCGGCAGGGCCGGCCCGGCGCCCTGGCGCCCAGCCCGCGAGGGCCGCTGAGAATCCTCGTTGTCGAGGACGACGATGTCGTGCGCGATGCACTTCTGGCCATGCTGCATCAGGAGCATCACTCGGTGACGGCTGTGGCAGACGGCGCGGCCGCGGTCCTGCGTCTTCGCCAGCAAACGTTCGACCTCGTGATGACGGACCGGGCGATGCCTATCATGTCCGGCGAGGAACTGGCGCTTGCCGTGAAGTCGCGGCAT
>JAQBFL010000154.1:0-6368 GCA_032123415.1 bacterium
CGCGCGGCACCATTGGCGCCGGCGAGGCCTTCATGCGGGGCGCCTGGACGCCGGACGACCTCAGCCGCACCATCCGCGTCTTCATTGGCAACCCGGAGTTGTACGACGCGATGGACGGCGCGTGGACGTGGATCACCAAGCCGTTGCTCGACGCGGCGCATGCGCTGAGGCGCAACACCCGCCGCGGCAGCAAGGACAATATCGCCGCGCACTATGATCTCGGCAACGAACTGTTCTCGCTGATCCTCGACGAAACCATGGCTTACTCCAGCGGCATCTTCGAACGCGAAGACGCCACGCTGCGTGAAGCGTCGGAGGCCAAGTTCGACCGGATTTGCCGCAAACTGCGCCTGACCCCCGACGATCATGTGATCGAGATCGGAACCGGATGGGGGGGCTTCTGTTTGCACGCGGCGCGGCATTACGGCTGCCAGGTGACCACCACGACGATCTCCCGCGAGCAGTTCCGCTACGCACGGGAGCGCGCGGCGGACGCGGGACTGGCAAACCGCATCCATGTGCTCGACCGGGACTACCGCGACTTGAGCGGATCGTTCGACAAGTTGGTTTCGATCGAGATGATCGAGGCGGTGGGGCACCGGTTTCTCGATCGCTTCCTGGCGTGCTGCGGCCGGTTGCTCAAGCCTGACGGCCTCATGGCGCTTCAGGCCATCACCGTGCGGGACGATCTATACGCCAGACACCGCGGGACCGCCACGTTCATCAACACGCACATCTTTCCGGGAAGTTTTCTGCCGTCCACGGCGGCCATCTGTCGCGGCATTGCGAGGGGAACGCAACTGCGTCTGGTGCATCTGGAGGACATCACGCCGCACTATGTCCGTACGTTGCGGGAGTGGCGCGCGCGGCTCCTGGCCAATATGAACAAGGTTCAAGCCCTCGGCATCGGCGAAGAGCTTGTCAGAATGTGGGAGTTCTACTTCTGCTACTGCGAGGCGGCGTTCATGGAGCGACAGAACGCCGTGAGCCAGATGTTGTTTGCCATGCCGGAGAACCGGCAGCCGCCGTTGCTGCCGACGCTGGCGAGTCAGGCGGACGGCGGCGTGGCCCATGGAAAGGCGCGATGATCTCGACCCTGCGGAAATACCGGGTGGTCCTTAACGCTCTGGTTGGACAGGCGATGTGGTTCGTCTGCGTCGTGGCGGGCGCGCGGGGAGTCGACGCCGTGGCGGTTGCCGCGGTGGCGGTCTCCGTCATGGCACAGACTTGGCTTGCCGGCGGGAACCGGGGGCGGTTGCTGGCGCACATGATCGTTGTGGCGGCTTGCGGCGTGCTGACGGACTCGGCGCTGACGGCGTGGGGGGTCATCGCCCCTGTGCGCGTCGGCGTGCCGCACCCGTGGACCCCCTGGTGGTTGGCGGCCCTGTGGCTGAACTTCGCGTCGCTGACGGCGATCTGCCTGCGCCGTCTGGGAGAAAGGCCGTTGCTGGCGGTTGTGGCCGGTGCGGTGGGGGGGCCGCTGGCCTACGCCGGAGGCATCCGTTTCGGCGCGGTGGCGTTTCCGATGGGGTGGGCATCCGTCATCGTGCTGGCGGCGGTTTGGGCTGTCGCGGCCTGGGGGGCGTTGGTGGCTTTGCCCCGCATGCTGCGGGGGGTGGGCGCCGTGGCACGTCCCATTCTGTTGCTGTGCACGGTCGCGCTGCCGGTGTCGGCATGGGGCGCCGAGGCCACCTTCCCGGTGTCGTGCACGGTCGATGGTCAGGAGCTGACGCTGCACGGCCTGGGGCGCCTGAGCCGGTGGATGATCACGGGCTGCGACGTGGCGCTGTACCTGCCGCGCGGATTGCCCGGCGGCAAGGCGCTGGACGACGTGCCGAAGCGGCTGCATCTGCACTACTACCGGACGATTCGCGCGGAGCAGTTCTCGAACGGGGCCGGGCACACGCTCGAGCGTGCCTTTGGCGCGGAGCGTCTTGCGCCTGTGCGCGAGCGGGTGGAGCAACTGCACGCCGCGTACCGGGATGTGGCGCGCGGTGACGAGTACACGCTCTCGTATGCCCCCGGGGCGGGCACCACGCTGGCCCTCAACGGCGCCGGACTCGTCACAATTCCCGGCGCGGACTTTGCGGCGGTTTACTTTGCCGTATGGTTGGGCGAACCGCCGATCGACGCGAAGTTAAAAAGCGGCCTGATGCGGCGCAGGGAGGTGTCGGGCAGACCGTTGAACGGGCGGATGGGAGTATCCGAATGATGGCGACGACACAGACTGTGGCGTGGGTGGCCCGCGGAGTGCTGGCGGTGACTTCGATCACGTACCTGGCGGCGGGCGTCTACTGCCTGGCGCGTCCGGATGCGTTGCGCACCGGCCTGGGCTTGACCCCGGCCCATGCGCCCGCGCGGGTCGAGTTGATGGCCGTGTATGGCGGGCTCGAGATCGGCCTGGGCCTGTTCTTCGGGTTGTGCGCCGTGGTGCGCGGGTGGCAGACGTGCGGGTTGGCCGCGAGTGCGCTGACCTTTGGAGCGCTCGTGGCGGTTCGGCTTGTGGGCGCCTCGGTGCATCATGCGTTCGGCGGTCAGACACTGGCGTTCCTGGCGATGGAATGTGTGCTGGGAGCCGCGGCGGGGGTTGCGTGGCTGTGGCGTGTGCTGGGGCGAGGAGCGTAGACCAATGCATGCACTGACGGGGCTGAGAATGTGGGTGACGGGGGCCAGCTCGGGAATCGGCGCGGCCCTGGCGGTGGCGCTGGCGAAGCGCGGGGCCACGGTCGTTATCACGGGGCGTGACGAGGGCCGTCTCCAGAGCGTGGCCGCGGAATGTCCGGACCGCATGGCGTGCCTGCCGTGCGATGTTTCCCTGCGCGAGGAGAACGCCCGCGCGGCGGCCTGGATGGAGCAGCGCATGGGAGCGCTGGATGTGGCGGTGCTGAACGCAGGCGTCTGCGAATACGTGGATATGCCGGTGTTCGATGCCGGGATGGTGAAGCGCGTGATGGACGTGAATTTCATGGGGATCGTGTATGGCGTGGAGGCGGCGTTGCCGCTGTTGCGGCGCGGCAAGACCCCTTACCTGGTTGGCATGAGCAGCACGGTGGCCTACACCGGGTTGCCTCGGGCCGAGGCGTATGGTTCATCCAAGGCGGCCATCCGCTACCTGATGCAGTCGCTGCGGGCGGACCTGGCCCCGGAGGGCATCGATGTCTCGGTGGTCTGCCCCGGCTTCGTGCGAACGCCGCTGACGGATCGAAACGACTTCCCCATGCCCCTGAGGATTGGGGTCGACCAGGCGGCCGAATGCATCGTGCGGGGGATGGCGCGTCGTCGTCCCGAGATCAGTTTCCCGCGCGCTTTCGTGTGGGGGATCAAGGTGCTCGCCGCGCTGCCCGACCCGGTGCGCAAGCGCATCCTCATGCGCATGAGTCCGAACCGAACAGCCGTTTCCGGGTTGAAGCAACGGTTGAAATGACATACGATCACGGCCAATGCAGCGTTGCCATCACGGGGTCTGTGCATGATTGAGCAAGGGAAGAACTACCTGGTCATGGGGTTGCTGGATGCGAACTCGCTGGCCTATGCCATCGGCCAAACGATCGCGCGACTGGGCGGACATGTCATCTACACCGTTCAGAACGAGGCGTTCAAGCGCCGTTATCTCGATGCGGACCGCGACTTCGCCCGGGACGAGCTTGCCGCGCTCGACATCCGATTCTGCGACGTGACGGGCGAGGAACAGGTACGCGACCTGTTCGCCTCAGTGGGCGCTTTGCGCGGATTGGTGCACTCGATCGCCTACGCGAATCCTCGGACGCTGCTTGGCGAAGAGTTTCACACCGATGCGATACAGGATGTGCTCCAGGCGCATCACATCAGTTGTGTCTCCCTGGCCACGGTGGTGCGGCATGCGGCGCCGCGGATGGAGGGGGGCGGTTCCGTGGTGGCGATGTCGTTCGACACGTCGCACGTGTACCCGAACTATAACTGGATGGGCGTCCAGAAGGCGGCGTTGGAAGCCCTCGTGCGGGCGCTGGCGCGTCGGCATGGGCGCGACCTGGTGCGAGTCAACGCCGTATCGGCGGGCCCGCTATGGACCAAGGCGGCCACGAAGATACCCGGGTTTGGCCAACTGGGCGCACTGTGGGAGGCTCACAGCCCGCTGCCGTGGGACACGCGGCAGGACAAGCAAGCGGTGGCGAATGCCGTGGCGTTTCTGCTGGGCCCTTTCGCGGCCAAGATTACCGGACAGGTGTTGGCCGTGGATGGCGGCGCGGCCGCGATGGGCGGGCCCTTGTTGCCGCATGAACGCGGAGACAGGAATGCCAAAGTTAGGCTAGCGACGTGGAAGGATTCACACGGGTGAACCATGAGCACGTTCGACACGATCCGGCATAACCACATCGACCGTCCGGACCGTTCTGGACCCGCGCTCTTTGTCGGCGCCGCGCTGCGCGTCGGCGCGCCGACGGATGCCGGTCCTATGCCCTGAGAAACTCGCTGGGCTGGCCGGGATGGGTCATGTGCAGCGCGAGCCCGCCATGGCCCGCGCGCGCCAGGATGTCACGCACCGTGCGCAGCGCCAGGTCCGGCTTGTTGCATTCGGCGCTCAGGTGCACGAGCAGGACGGCGCGGGTGTCCGGGCCGACCAGATCGGCCAGCAGCTCGCCCGCCTGGCGGTTGGAGAGATGCCCCTGGCAACCGGCGATCCGCTGCTTCAGCGACCAGGGGCGCGCGGCGTCCCGCAGCATTTGTTCGTCATGATTCGCCTCGATCGCCAGGACGTGGCAGTTGTGCAGCCGCTCGCGCACCAGGGTCGTCGGCATGCCGATATCCGTGGCGATGCCGATGCGCCGCTCGCCATCGGACACGACGAATCCGACGGGATCATACGAATCGTGCGGCACGGAAAAAGGGAGGATGCTCAGATCGCCGACACGAAAGACCTGGCCGGTGGAGAACACGTTCCAGACCATGTCCGCCGCCGATCGCACTCCGCGGCGGATCGCCTCCAGCGTGCCGGTGTTGGCATACAGCGGCAGACCACCGCGGCGGTGCAGCAAGGCCACGGCTCCCGTGTGGTCCGAATGCTCGTGCGTGATGCAGACGGCGTTGAGGGTCTTCAAGGGAACGCCCAGGCCCGCCAGAGCCTGCTCGATGCGGCGGCAGCTTGTGCCGGCGTCGACGAGGATGCGCGTCGTGTCCGACGCGATGTAGATGCAGTTACCCGAGCTGCCGCTGGCCAGGACACAGATGCTCAGGCTCATGAGGAGGCGCCCCCGCCGCGCCGGCCCCGTCCCGCGCCGGCCCCGGAGCCGCTCCACACGGCGAACAACAGGCCGCTCGGGGGATCGATCTTCGCGCACTCGTAGCCGAGTTCCCGCAGCATGTCCGTCAGCCGGTCGACCGCGCCTTCGTCCGCGCGGCGGCCGCAGGCCTGCACGAGCAGGCGCGGACGCAAGCGCGTGAGGATGTCGCGTGAGCCCCGCAAAGCTTCGAGTTCGGAACCTTCAACCGCCAGCTTGATGAGATCGATGCGATCCACTCCCCGTCGGGCGGCCCAGGCGTCGAGGCTCGTCAACCTCACGCGCTCCCGGAAGGGCAGGGGCCGCCGCCGCGCGCCGGCCGCGCGAACGGTCCCCACCGCGCCGCGCGTGCGGAACAGCGCGGTACGCTCGTCGCTCCACAGGCCGAACGGCTCAATGTCCACGCGGTGCGTGAGGCCGTTGAGCCGAATATTGCGGCGCAGCAACGCCCGCTGCCGCGTGGAGGGCTCGAAGCAGAACACGCGCACGCGCGAATGCTTGCGCGCCATGGTCATCGCAAACAGGCCGCCCGCGGCGCCCGCGTCGACGACCACCTCCGGCCGCAGGCCGGCCAGCGGCGCGAAATAGGGGCGGATGTCCCGGTCGTAGTCCTCCTGGCGAGTGTCGTCCCACCAGCAGGAGCGTACGAGGCGCAGCGGGCCGGCAACGCTTCGGACGGTCGCGCGGCGCCACGTGCAGCGGGCCTCGATCCGACGCAGATATCGCAGTGGCATGGCGGTTTCCGGCCTCCCCGGGGTTCAGGTGACGGGGACGAGGTGATGCCCGTCGATCAGCGCGCGAACCATCTGGCAATCGAGCGCGTGCCCGGCCTTGTAGGAAACGATCTTGCCCGCCAGACGGACGCCGCCCAACAGGGCCACGGCGGCCAGCAGATCCAGCGCGGCGCGGTGCCACACAGCCTCCAGGGACTTGCCTTGGTGCATGTGGCCCGGCTTGTTGTGATAGCGCCGCCTCCCGGCGATCAGGATGTTGCGGCGCGTGTAGCCCAGGTTCCGCATGTCGGCGAAGAGTTTGCCGATCGTTTTGCAGTACAGCATCATCAGATAGGTCGTATTCGTGCGCGCGGCCGCTCCGTACCGGAAAGTGTCCGGC
>JAQBFL010000155.1:0-2563 GCA_032123415.1 bacterium
CTCGGCCACCAGCTCGGCGGCATCCTCCGCGGAGATGTGGCCGCCGGAAAAATCGATCAGGCGTCCGTCGACCACCGTCGTCAAGTTCATGCGGAACGCTAGTTCGCCGGGCGCCAGCACGATCCCGCGGCCCGCGGCTTCCAGCGGCCCGCGCCCCGGATACTCGGAGGCCAGGTCGCACCCCAGCACGGACATGTTGGCGACCTCGCTGCTTGTGGGAAACCCCTCGGGCAAGGTGAGCAGCGTGCCGCTACGGCCTTCGCGGGCTATGGAGTCCATCGCGGGCGTGCGGGCGGCCTGCAGCGGCGTCATCCCCCCCAAGTCGGCGACGGGTTCATCCGCCATGCCGTCGCCCAGAAACACAATCGTCTTCCGCATCCATTGATCCTGCCATAAGCGGACGGAGCTGTCCAGCACACAGAACGCGCACACAGTCGGATCCGTCTTGACATACGTAGACTTTGCAACATATTGTACATCAGGTAGTTACATATAAAATGCACACCAGGAGATTTTTTTAAAAAAAACCATTGACAACGCCGCGCAACACCATATAATAGGCTGCAACGATAAAGAAAGACACGCAACAACCTACAACGACGCATCGCGGAGAAAACAGTGATTATTCAGAAACCAACCGAGATAGGGAAACGGTACCTGACCGTAGCCGAGGTTGCGGACCATCTGCAGTTGTCGATGGAAACGGTTTACATGTATGCGCGCACCGGGGTGTTGCCGGCGACGAAGATCGGCAAGCACTGGCGTTTCTCGATCGATCGGATCGAGGAGTGGATGAGCCGCCGGGTGGATGAAGCGACGGAGGGTGGCGAGCTGGTGAGCGTGCTGCTGGTGGAACCGGACCTGCAGGTTGCGGAGGCGTTCAAGACCTGGTTTGCGGAGTCGGGGTGCGAGGTGTACGCGGTGGCCAGCCGGGAGCAGGCGTTTCCGCTGCTGAGCACGCGGGACTTCGATCTGATCATGTTGGACCTGATGGACTCGCGTCTGGGCGGGCTGGAGACGCTGCAGCAGATGCGCGAGGCCAAGCCGCAGGCGGAGATCGTGGTGGCGGCCTCTCGTTTCGATGCCGACGTGATGAACCGCGCGCTGGATGTGGGCCCGCTGACGGTGTTGCGCCGTCCGGTGGCCAAGGCGGACGTACAGCGGCTGGCGGAGGCGCACCGCACATCTCGGCAGCGCGAGCCGGTGGAGCGGGTTGAGGGGCGGCAGTGGCAGACAGCGGGTGCAAGAGAAGGGATGACGACAGCGCAGAGGACCGCGGGCCGCATGACGGCCGGTCGCGGGCAATTGATCTATACCATTTGAGTCGACTGTCGGGCGGCGACGCCCGATAGAGAGCGGCAACGAAGCGGAACCTGTATCTGGTTGCTTGGGTTTCGTGGAGCCAATAGCAAAACCGGCCTCTCCAAGAGGGTCGGTTTTTTTGTTGAGCAAACACGAGAAACGAGGAGAGAGATACAGATGAAGACGAGAATGCTGAAAGCGGTTCTGATGACGGTGCTGGGGGTGGCGGTGGCCACGGCGGCGGTGGCTGCGCCTCCGACGGTGAACGGATTGTTCTACGGGGACGGGGACAACGCGAAGTACAGCCTGGTGGGAAGCAATCCGGGCCGCGGGGACATGTACGCGTACCTGGACGGCACGACATTGCACGTGGCCGTGGTGGTCAGCACCAACGTCAACGACAACGTGTTCAGTTCCAACCGAACGTACACACGGTCGGCGGGGTGGCCACAAGGCAACGCGCGCAACGTGGGCAAGCTGATCGGCTCGGACAACATGGAGTTCAAGCTGACGGTGGGAGGCACGAGCTGGCAGTGGAAGCAGGACTACGTCTACGCCAGCGGCGAAACATGGCTGTCGGACAATCTCGGTCCTGACGCGGGCGGCACGCCGCCTCCGGGCTACGTCGCGGCCAGCTCGCTGCAGTGGAACTTCCTGAACAGCGCATGGGACTACACGATGACGAACGCGGTGCAGAACGACTGGAAGTCGCCGGACGCGGACGCGGACAACGACGCGACCGATGAAGACGGCTTCTCGACCTGGAGCGCGCTGCACCAGTGGGAGTGGACCATGGTCTACGAGTTCAGCGTCGATCTGTCGGCATATCCCGGGCAGATCATCCGCATGGAGACGATCTCCGCGCACAACTCGCCTTCGAAGGATGGCGACGAGGACGTGCCGGTGGATCCGAACGATCTGCTGGACTTGGGCGACGCGCCCAACAGCTACGGCACGACGTTGGCGTCCAATGGCGCGCGGCACTACATCGTCGTGGGCGGCCCGAAGCTGGGCGCGACGGTGGACGCGGAAAGCAACGGCCAGCCGACGGTTGGCGCCAACGGCGACGACCTGGCCGGCTCGGACGACGAAGACGGGGTGGTGTTCCTGACTCCGGTGACGCCCTCGACGACCGCGCAGGTGCAGGTCACCGGCACGGCCGGCGCCTATCTCAACGCCTGGATCGACTTCAACACTAACGGCGTTTTCGACGCGGGCGAGAAGATCGCGACCAACGTCGTCCTCACCGGCGGTGCGGACG
>JAQBFL010000156.1:0-4717 GCA_032123415.1 bacterium
GTCCGTCACGCGCATCTTGCCGTCCGCATACTCGGGCCTCAACTCGACCCGCACGCGCGTCCCCTTCTTCATCACGAACGCGCCGTTGACGGCCTGCTTCTCGTAGACATCTCCTTGCGGCGCCTGCCGCGGCACGTCGAGAACGGTCTGCCGCTCGTTGTAATTCGAGGCGATCGACCGCGGGTCCATGGCGTCCGCCGCATAAACCCGTTCGCCCGGCCGCTCCGTGTCGTCCACCATGGTCGACCCGACGAAGATGAAACCGGACTCCCGCAGGGGCTGGTTGCGGTTCTTATCCCAGATCAACCGCTCGGCCCTCACGGGTGAGACCACGTTCGTGCCGCCTTGGACCGCCAAGCTCACAATCACCCGCTCGCCCTTGGGCCAGAACCGAAACGCGTCGGTGTCGACGGGCCAACCGGGTTTCATCCCAATGAACTCCAGCGCCTCGTGAATATCCCCCGCCCGTGCGTGAGACATCGCCAGCGCCTCGTACCCGTGGCTGCTGCCGGGGCCGACCAGGAAGAACTCGGCCGTTTCCCATTCGCCCAGCCCCGTCGCCTCGGCCGTCACCACAACGCGTCGTTCGGCGCGATACGCCACAAGCCCCGCGCGGACCAGCACATTGCTGTCGCCCGCATACAGCTCCTGATTACGCGCGCATTCCGCCTCGATAGCCCCCGCCGCCGATTCGTCGGCCTCATCCGCCCGCACAAAGCCGCCCCACGCAGCCACGTACAGCAAGGCCGCCACCGCTAGTCGCAACCCGTTAACCATGAACCATTAACCCTTAGAACCTGATGCTCACATCGACGTTCTCTTCGTCCTTCATGATGTCCACTTCCTTCCCGATTTCCATGGTGTTGAAAGTGAGCATGTAGCGGTAGTAGACTTCGAGCTGCAGCGTGCAGAGGATCGTGTCCATCACGGTCTTGTTGCCTCCCGTATGCTCATTGGGGGACGGAGAGTTCCAAGAACCGATAGCCCGCGGTTCGCCCGTGTGGTCCTGGTAGCCGCTCTGCTCCTTGGAAATCAAGTCTTGCTTCTTGACCAGCGTCGGCGAGAACTTCCTGTTCCACGAGTTCCATGTATCGCCCCCGTGCTGGAATTGGGCCTGTGTCACGTAGTACCAGTAATAGACGGGCGAGCCGCTCTTGCGTTCGTCCCAGTTGAATTCCCACTGCGCCAAGCCGTTCATGGCATTGCGGTATTCGGCCGACTTCGTGTCGCCCAGGAACTGGAGGCAGAGCACGCCCGCACCGTCCAGACCGCCACTCCCGCTGCTTGTGTAGCCGAACCCGCCGTACCCGTCGCCGTTCGCGCCGTAATTGGTCCTGACGCCGCCTACGGCCTTGCGCATGCACTCGGCCAGCCCCTCGTTCTCCAGACCTGCCATCTGGGCAGCCTTGAGGGCCTGAACGCACCAGCTTGTGTAGGTCGTGTCGTTGCGGTCGCTGCCGCCCGGCACGAGGTTGTAGTTAAACGCACCGCTGGGGTTCTGCCCCTTGATCACGACGTCAATCGCCTTCTCGGCCGCGTACTTCAACTGCGGCACGCGCGTCATGCCATAGGCTTCGGACAGGGCGTAGGCGGCGATCGGCTGCGTGTAGTCGTGGTCATCCTTCCCCGAAAACCGACCGTCGCCCGTCTGGGCTCCGACGAGGAACCGTATCGCCCGCTCGACCGTGTCCCCGAATTCCTCGGAGGACGGCGTTTCGCCGTGCGCCAGGTAAGCCAGGATGGCCAGCGCCGTCATCGCCGGCTTGGTCTGGGGCCAGTACCCGTCATAATGCTGTTTGGTCTTGAGCCAGCGCAGCGCCGCCATGACCGCGCCTTCGGTGCCGGATCCGCCGAACCGGCGCGTGGCTTCACCGCGGTTGCCCGGCGTGCGGCTGCCGTAGATGCCCCGCATCGTGACCGGGCTTTTCGTGATCGCCACGGAGTCGAAATCCGCGGGCTGGGGGCTAAAATCCGTCGGCGGCGTGGGCGTCGGCACATCGGAGACCACGACATCCTCGAAATCCACTTCCACGGGATCTGGAATTTCCGGCGGCGGCTCGATAATCTCCTCGATTTTCTCGAGCTCGGGGGGGGGGTCCGGGTCGATGATCGTGGTCTCGTAGGTCCTGTCCGCGGGAGGAGTTAGCGCGGCAAAGAGCACCAGTATCAGAAGCGCGATCGTCGGCACAACGACGGCGGCCGTCGGCGACATGAAGCGCTTCAGTTCGAATATCGCCCATTTGTAGTCGCCTGAGTCTTCCGGCTGCTTGAGGCCGTAGCGGATCTTGGCGATGCGCTCGCGAAAACTCACCTTGTCGAAAAGACCCAGCAACGCGCCTCCGGGGTCCAACTGCTGTGCGGCTTCCTGAATCGGTTCCTGTTCCGTCGTCATCGATCGATCTCCTTTTGGCAAGAGCCCCGCGCCGAATGCGAAGGCGCAGTCCACCGGCCCTCTTCTACCATCTTCTACCGACATAACGCCTGTGACGCCGATCTTATTAGACGTCAAAGTCGAGTGTAACCGACATGGTTAGAACACGGTCCTTGCTCAGACCTCTGTGCTTCATGTATGACGCAGGCATGCCAATTGACGGGGCTCGCGTCTTTTGGAGCGCGTTTTTTGGGGTGACAACGTGCCGCAGCTTCTGCTATAAACGCTCAGTTTTTGCCCTCAGGAGCGTGAGTTGTCGCCCCCGCGGGATGTTCGGTCGCACCACCCGGCTGCGTCATGTGGGGGGTTGCGGCACAACGGCGAGTGCGTGACGCAAGAGCGAGGGTTGGATGAACATCTATGTAGGAAATCTGGCATACACCACAGGCGACGACGATCTGCTGCGACTGTTTTCGCAGTACGGCAAGGTGGCGTCCGCACGGGTCATCATGGACCGCATCACCGGCAAGTCCAAGGGCTTCGGCTTCGTGGAGATGCCGAATCAGAGCGAGGCGGAAGCGGCGCTCCAGGGCGCCAACGGCCAGGATCTCATGGGAAGAAACCTGCGGGTGAACGAGTCCCAGCCGCGGCCCGAGGGTGAGCGAGGCGCTCATCGCGGCGGCGGCGGCGATCGCGGCGGAGACCGTGGCGGCGGACGCGACCGTGGTTCGCGGTCGTCCTACTGAATGGTGCCTATGGATGTTTTCAAAACGGCCTATCGCGGCCGCGCCGCCCGGCAAGGGGCGGCCGCGGTCGTTCTCTTCCTGATGCTCTCCGGGTGCAGCCTGACCGGCGAACGCATCTCCGGGGGCGTGGCGCATCTGGCGATCGCGGCGCAGGACGGGCGCATCCTGATCGGATCGAAGGAAGTTCCCTTGAAGAAGCTGCCCGAGCGGCTGCGCCGCATGGGCGCCAAGCCCACCACGGAAATCCAGATCACCGTGTCTGATGACGTTTCACCCGCCGTGCTGTCGGCACTCACCGGTAAACTGCGCTCAGCCGGCTACGCCAAGGTCATATTCGTCAAGCCGCGCAAGGCGGAATCCTCCCGCGGCGATTGATCCCGTGTGCCCCGCTTCGATTCGTTGCCCATCCTCCTTTTGCGGCATGGTCCGGCGGCCGTGGTCCGCCACGGCGGTTGCATACAAGGCATGCTTTGGGGCTACGGATCGGTCGTCGTGTGCTCCGTAACCAACTCCCCCGCCTCGACGGGCGCAGGCTCCCGGATGGTCTGCGCCGGTTGGATCGAGGGCACGGGGACGGTTCCACCGTCGGGGTCGAGTCTCGTCACGACCGCGCGATTGACGGCGCATCAGCCGCCGCCGTAGGACTTGTTCAGCAGAACGATGGACAGGTAGATGTAGACCACGCTCGCCAGCGTCAGAACCGTCCCATACCACATGGCGTCTTTCCGCGGCTCCACAACGGGGGCATGATCCTCCGGCAGGTGCGGCTCGGAAATGCGGGGCACCGCGTTGAGGACGGCCATCAGGAAGAAGAACGGGTAGATGAACGTACGGCTGAGAAAGTAAGCGCCGCCCGCGGTGCCGCACAACCCGAGGAATACGACCAATCCGACTCCGATCAGGTAGGGCATCCAGCGCGCCGGCAGCCACATGGTGATCATGACCATCGCTGTGGCGACCAGCGCCACGGTTCCGCTGCGGAAATGCGTGGTCTGATAGGCGGCGAAAAGAAAATAGGAGCACCCCGCCGAAAACAACCACGAGAAGACGTTCATGCGCCGGGGCATGGCGAAGGCCAGCGGCATGGCCGCCACGAGTACCTGGGCCAGGTCGTTCGGGTCGGAGAAGATTCCGAAGAACCGCGTGCGCAGGTGCGCGGGCCTCTCTCCGATCTGCGGAATCCACAGCGGCTGCGACCAGGCGAACCCGTACCCCCGCCGTTCCTGCAAAAAGGTCGTATTCGAGCTTCCGGCGGGCGTCTTCGACGCTGGAGCCGTAAGGATAGCGGATCTGCGCCCACCCGGTCAGCCCCGGCAGCACATTCTCGCGCTCCCTGAAAAAGGGTATTTCCGCCGCAAGCCGCTCGACAAGTTCGGGCCTCTCAGGGCGGGGTCCCACAACGCTCATATCGCCCTTGAGAACGTTCCAGAACTGGGGAATCTCATCGATCCGCGTGCGACGCAGCAGCCTGCCGAGGAGGGTGACACGGGGGTCGCTGCGCAGGGCCCAGACGGCCCCCGACTCCCGTTCCGCATCGGTGCGCATCGTGCGGAACTTGAAGATCTTGAACGGCCGTCCGAACTGCCCGACCCGCATCTGG
>JAQBFL010000157.1:0-2772 GCA_032123415.1 bacterium
CAGGCCCGTTCTTCGAGTGGTTGCTGCAGAGCGAATCAGAGATCAGTAATCAGAGACCAGTGATCAGTCATCAGTGACCAGTAAACAGTGATCAGTGACCAGTGACCAGTGACCAGTCACTGATTACTGACTACTGATTACTGATAACTGCTCTTCCCCGGGTCAGAGCAACCGCGGACGGCGGCGCACGCGCCCTTGCTCCTGCTCGGCCTGCGCTTCGAGGCAGAAGCGCGCGTGGGGAATCGCCTTGAGCCGCGCCTTGGCGATGGGCTGGCCCGTGGCCTCGCAGATGCCGTAGGTTCCGTCCTCCATGCGCCTGAGCGCGTCGTCGATGTCCTTGACCAGATCCTGCGAGCTGCCCGCCACGCGCAACTGGAAGTCGTAGTCCATGCTGTCTTCGTCCTCGTCCTCGGCGCGCATGGGCTTGAGGCTGTCGGCCTTGAGGAACGTCACGGCGCCGGATGCCCTGCCGCGCAGCACGAGCAATTGCCGGCGCAACTCGACGCGTTCGTCCGGCGTCAGCGTTCCGTCGTCTCCGTCAGGAGCATTCATCCGCTTCTTCGAGTCTACCGATCGTGGCATCGCATCACGCGTGGCTACGCGTCTCCCGTGGGTTCGATTCGCCGCGAGCGCGCGGCAACCTGGAGCCTGCGCTTCGACAACCGGCGTGCGACTCTACCAGAGCGGCCCGCGCCGTCAAATCAAATATCGCGCAGGAGGTCTTTGAGGTAGGCGCCATAGGCGCACTGGGCGAGTTCCTCGGCGAGCGCGGCGAGCCGCGCTCGGTCGATCGCCCCCGTGCGGTAGGCGATTTCTTCCAGGCAGGCGATCTTCAGCCCCTGCCGGTGTTCGATGGTGGCGACGAACGTGGAAGCCTCGAGCAGGCTCTGGGGCGTGCCGGTGTCCAGCCACGCGATGCCGCGCGCCATGGGCTGCACGGCGATCTCGCCCCAGTTGAGATAGGTGCGGATGACGTCCACGATCTCCAACTCGCCGCGTTGGGACGGCTTCAGGTTGCGGGCCACGTCCACGACGCGGCCGTCGAAGCAGTACAGGCCGGGGATGGCGTGGCGCCCGCGCGGTTTGGCCGGCTTCTCCTCGATGCTCAGGACGTTGCGCCGGCTGTCGAACTCCACAACGCCGTATCGCTCCGGGTCCTGCACGGGGTAGCCGAACACGGTCGCTCCGCGGCGCCGTTCGAGCGCGGTGCGGAAGAATTGCATGTCGCCGTAGAACAGGTTATCCCCGAGAATCAGGCAGACGTTGTCGCCGCCTATGAACTCCGCGCCGATGACGAACGCCTCGGGCAGCCCGCGCGGCGCATCCTGCACGGCGTACTCGAAGCGCATGCCGAGGCGCGCGCCGTCGCCCAGCAACTCGCGAAAACGCGGCAGGTCGGCGGGCGTGGAGACGATCAGGATTTCACGAATACCGCCGAGCATCAGCGTGGCGATCGGATAGTAGATCATCGGCTTGTCGTAGACCGGGAGCAACTGCTTGCTCACGACGCGCGTCATGGGATACAACCGGCTGCCCGCGCCGCCGGCCAGCACGATGCCTTTCCATCCCGATTTCGTTTCGTTCATGGCGATTTCCTTGGCGTGGCCGCTACAGACCTTCCTGCAGCAGGCGGTTGATGATGGGTCCCAGAAGAATCAGGAAAACGGCGGGGAAGATGAAGACCATCAGGGGAAAGAGCATCTTGACCGGCGCCTCGTTGGCCAGTTTTTCCGCGCGCTCGAAACGGCGCTGTCGCATCTGGTCGGCCTGGATGCGCAGGATCGAGCCGATGCTCACGCCCAGCTCGTCCGCCTGGACGAGCGCGTTGACGACCGAGCGCACGTCCGCCAGGTCCACGCGATACGCAAAGTCCTTCAGCGACTGGCTGCGCGTCTTGCCGATCTGGATCTCGCGGATGACGCGGATGAGTTCCTCTCCCAGGGCGTCGACCGGCCGGCGCTGGACGCCGCGCTGCAGCGCGGTCATGAAATCCAGCCCCGCCTCGACGGAGAGCGTCAGCAGGTCCAGCACAAACGGCAGGGCGCGCTGGATGACGCGATGCCGCGCCTGGAGCGTGCGCTTCAGCCATAGGTCCGGGTAGAGGAACAGCCACACCAGGCCGACGACCATCAATATCGTGCTCGACTTGTCGATCACGCTGTCCGGAGCGGACCGGGCGGACAGGGTCACGAACAACACCCAGAGCCCGCCCGTCACCAGCGCGATCAACACGCGCAGGCAAAGGATATCCTCGGACTTCAGGGCGCCCTCGTAGCCGGCCGCCACGATGCGGCGGTCCAGGCGCTTGCGCGAGTTCTCGAAGGCCGGGCGACGGAACAGCGGCGCGAGGTTCGGCGCCAGCGGCAGGTGCAGCCGCATCAGCAGCGGCAGGGGGCGCGCCTGGAGGCGCCCGTCGGCCAGGCGCACGTAGGTGATGCGCTGGGCGATGCGCGTCAGCTCCCAGCTGATGCCGGCGGCGCACGCGCCCCACAGCAGGCCGATCAGGCTGCGCTCGATGCTTCCCCAGGTCATATATCGATCCTGACGATCTTGCGAATCAGCAGCGCCCCGCAGGCCACCAGCACGGCCACGGCCGCCATCGTGGCCACGCCCACGCCCGACTGCAGGAAGGGCTTCATCAACTCGGGATCCACCAGCAGCATGGCAATCATGATGATCAGCGGCATCGCGCCCACGACGATCCCCTGCAGGCGGCCCTGGTCGATGTCCGTCGGGACTACTTCGGAGCTGACTTTATTCCCGACGCCAACG
>JAQBFL010000158.1:0-2501 GCA_032123415.1 bacterium
TGCGCGGCGTCGGCGACGCCTTGCGGCCCGGTATCGTCCACCGCCTGGACAAGGATACCAGCGGCCTGCTCGTCGTGGCGCGCCACGAGTCGGCCCTGCACGCGCTGGGCGCGCAGTTCCAGCGGCGCGAGGTCGAAAAGCGCTACGTCGCCGTGGTTCACGGCCGCCCGGAGCGCGACACGGGGCGCGTGGCGGCCCCCATCGGCCGCAGCCGCCACGACCGCAAGAAGATGAGCGCCCGCGCGCCGCGGGGCCGGGAAGCGCTGACGGAGTACGAGGTCGTCGAGCGCTACGACGGCGCCGCGCTGCTGCGCGTGCGCATCGCCACGGGCCGCACACACCAGATTCGCGTCCATATGGCCCACATCGGCCACCCGGTCGCGGGCGATGTGGTCTACGGCAAGCCGTCTTTGGACCACGCGCTCGCTGCGGCCTGCGGCGTGGCGCCGTCGCGGCAGATGCTGCACGCCGAACGCCTGACCTTCCGCCACCCCCGCACCGGCCAGATCATGACCTTCGAGGCGCCGTGGCCGCCGGATCTCGACGCGCTGGTCGACGCGCTGCGGCGGGGTTCGATGACCGCAACCGGCATCGCACGGGCGGCAAACGCTCCGGCGGCGCGTCCGGGGGGCGCACAGAGGAGGAGAACCCATGGCTCCTCGTGAGACCGCCCATGGCTCCTCGCTAGACAACCTCCGCCGCCTGCCTGCCGCCAATTCCCGAGCGCCGAACTCTCGCATTCCACATTCCTCGCCCCTTTGACGCCGATCTGACTGGATGTGTCGTCTCGTACACCGCTTTTTCCTCTTGCCCGGCGCGGGGGAGGTGCGTAGTATACCCAAACGCTCCGAAAGTCGATGACGAGGGCGAGGCTGGGGATCGGATTCCGAGCGCGCTGCACGGGCGCATGGTCAGAACGAGTTGGAGAAAGGTTCGTATGGACTACGGATTCACCGAAGAACAGAAGATGATTCGCGACCTCTGCCGCCAGATTTCCCAGGAGAAGATCAAGCCGGTGCGGGAGAAGTACGACGAGAGCAACGAGTTTCCCTGGGATATCGTCAAGGTGTTTGCCGACGCGGACCTCTTCGGCATCGCCATCGAGCAGGAATACGGGGGCATGGGCGGCGGCGTCATGGACACCGCCGTGGCCGTCGAGGAACTCTCCAAGGGCTGCGCCGGCATCGCTCTGTCCCTCTTCGGCACCGGATTGGGCGTATTCCCGCTCATGCTGTTCGGCACCAAGGAGCAGAAGGCCAAGTATCTGCCTTCCGTCGCCTCGGGCAAGCGGCTGTGCGCCTTCGGCCTGACCGAGGCCAACGCCGGCAGCGACGCGGGCGGCATCCGCACCACAGCGGTGAAGGACGGGGATCACTACGTGATCAACGGCACCAAGCAGTGGATCACCAACGGCGGCGAGGCGGAAATCTACTCGGTCATCGCCATGACCGACCGCAAGAAGGGCGCACGGGGCGCCAGCGCGTTTATCGTCGAAAAAGGCACGCCCGGTTTCTCCTTCGGCAAGAAAGAGAACAAGATGGGCATCCGCGGCTCGGCGACGCGCGAGCTGGTCTTCCAGGACTGCCGCATCCCGAAGGAGAACCTGCTGGCCAAGGAAGGCATGGGCTTCATCGTCGCCATGCGCACGCTGGACATGTCCCGCCCCGGCGTGGCGGCGCAGGCCTTGGGCATCGCGCAGGGCGCGCTCGAGGAAGCCATCCGCTACAGCCGCCAGCGCCGTCAGTTCGGCAAGCCGATCTCGTCTTTCCAGGGCGTGCAGTTCATGCTCGCCGACATGGCGACGCAGGTCGAGGCCGCGCGCACGCTGGTCTACCAGGCCGCGCGCTACATCGATACCGGGGCCAAGAACATCAGCAAGATCTCCGCCATGGCCAAGGTCTTCGCCTCCGATACCGCGATGCGGGTGACGACCGACGCGGTGCAAATTCTGGGCGGGTACGGCTACATGCGGGAGTACCCGGTCGAGAAGATGATGCGCGACGCGAAGATCACCCAGATCTACGAGGGCACCAACCAGATTCAGCGCGAGGTGATCGCGTTGAATCTGATCAAGGAAGCCGCGGCAGGCGACTTGTAAGCCTGACTACGCCTCGGCGGCCAACTCGCGGCTGCGGCGCGCGGCGGCGCGAATCGTATCGATCAGCGTCTGCTTCACGGCGGACGCCCGCATCACCTCGAGCCCGGCCGCGGTCGTGCCCTTGGCGGACGCCACGGCGCGCGTGAGGTCGGCGGGCGGCATGGACGCCTCCACAAGATACTGCGCCGTCCCGAGCATGGTCTGGGTTCCCAGCAGCAGCGCGTCTTGGCGGTTGAGCCCCTCGGCGACCGCGCCCTCGACCAGGTGCGCAAGCAGCTCGGCGAAGAACGCCGGACCGGAGCCGCTCAGCGCCGTCACGGCATCGAACTGCGCTTCCGGCAATTCCAGCGCGCGGCCAAAGCCGTTCAGCAACGTCTCCACTTGTGCGCGCTGTGCCGGCGAC
>JAQBFL010000159.1:0-3999 GCA_032123415.1 bacterium
GGTCATGACCGTCGTGGCCGAGCTGGACTGCACCAGCATGGTCACCAGTGTCCCCAGCAGCACGGCCATGAGTTTCCTGCGCGTCAGGACCGTGAGCAGGTATTTCAAGCGCTGGCCGGCAATGGCCTTGATGCCGTCGGACATGAGGCTCATGCCGAACAGAAAGAGGCCAAGTCCTCCGGCCACCATGAGAAGCAAAGAGATAGAAGCGACGATCATTGGTGTCGGCCCGAAAAACAAGTTCATCATCAATCTAAGGTGTGGATTGTGCCCTGATTCGGGGGTGAGAGCAAGACCGGATTGAATTCGTGGCAAAGCCGTGGTAGTCTGAAAGGCATTGACCTAGCGGAAAGGCGACCACGTATGCGTGTTCTGGTTACGGCAGGTCCGACGCGGGAAGCGATCGATCCGGTGCGTTTTATCGCGAACCGCTCCAGCGGCAAGATGGGGTACGCGGTGGCGGCCGCGGCCGTCGCGAGCGGGCATGAGGTTCGGCTGGTGTCGGGCCCCGTAGCCCTCACGCCGCCGGACGGCTTGGAGTGCGCGCAGGTCACGTCCGCGGCGGAAATGCTCGACGCCGTGCGACAGTGGGTTCCCTGGTGCCAGGTCCTGGTGATGGCCGCGGCCGTGGCCGACTGGCGGCCGGCGCACGTCAGCGCACGGAAGCTCAAGAAAGCCACAGGCACGACCGAACTGAAGCTGGTGCCGACGGCGGACATTCTTTCGTCCGTCCGGTCGATGAAGGCCGGGCGGCTGTTCGTGGGGTTTGCGGCGGAGACCGAACAAGTCGTCGAGGAGGCGTCCCGCAAGCTGCGGGCCAAGGGGCTGGACGCGATCGTGGCCAACGATGTGTCGCGTCCGGACGCGGGCTTCGAGGTCGACACCAATCGTGTCGTGCTTATCACGGCCGGCGGCGCCGAGCCGTGGCCTTTGATGCGCAAGACGGAGGTCGCCCGCAGGTTGGTGGAGTGGATCGAGGGCGCCGTCTCGCGCGAAGAAGAGGGCGAATCGTGACCGGTCTGGACGGCGGGCTATCTGTTCTCCGACTTGCAACTTGACGCTCACCTGCGCCGCCGCCTGGCAACCATCCGGGAGAGCTTGGCCATGAACCGCTAACTAAGAGGGGCGGGTTCGGCCCGGCGGCCGTCACGGACGCACGCTCACCGAGAAAAGCGCCGCGCGTGCGCGGCCGGTGGCGGTTGTGAAACCGGTCTGCGTCCCCGAGGCGCGCAGGCCGTCGGACAGCGGGACGAAGGCGCCCGAGTCCGGCCAATTGGTCGCCCCGTACACCGTGTACGTGCGGTCGGACACGCTCGACCACGCGAGAACCGTGGCGCCGCTCGAGTCCGCGGCCAGCGCGGTGATCTTCAGGCACGAGGATGAGTCGCGCGGATCGGTCCCCGCCACGTACTCGTCGCGGTCGTCGAAGCCCTCGCCGTCGTCGTCCTCGCCCGGAAGGCCCGAGGTGGTGTTGGTGACGCCGAAGTGCCGCAGCTCCCATGCGTCCGGTAGTCCGTCGCCGTCCGCGTCCCCGCGGATCTCGAACGCGCCGATGCTCGGCGGGGCGAGGTAGTCCTCGCCGCCGTAGTCCGTGCGCACCGCCGCGAGGTTCGCGCCGGCTTGCGCGGCGGGGCTGGGCAGCCCGATCGTGTAGACACCCGCCGCTGGATCTCCGAGCCGCGGGTCGCTGCCGAGCAGGCCGTGGATTTCCGCCGTCGGCAGATCCGGCTCCGAACTGCCGGGCGCGTTGCGCGCATACCAGAGATTGCGGGCAAACGTGAACGTCGCAGGGAGGGTGTCGGGGCCGACGTTCACGTCCGGATTCTTGAGTCGGGCCCGATCGAAGTAGACCAGGTTGTTGACGAAGCCGCAGTGGCCGCAGGGGTGAAACGCGTAGGGTGGCGCGGTCACGGTCTCCTGCAGGATGCGGAAGAACCAATCCTCCGGGTCAACGATCGTGTTGTTGGCCGCCACGCAGTCCATCGCCCCCACGAAGGCCATCGCGGCCGTGCCGCCCCGGAACAAATTGGCCACGACCCGGATGGCGCGGGCCTCGTAGTTGGTGGCCGTGGTCGAAAGCGGGGGGCGGAAGTACTCGAAGCCGGTGCTGCCGCCGATATTGATGCCGCGCGCGCCCGCATCGAAGATGCGGCAATGCAGGATGTCAATCTCCGCGGTACCGCCCTTGCACTGGATGGCGTTGGCCGACAAGTCGTGGAGATAGCACCGGGCCACGACGCCGCCGTGGCAGCCCACCATGTCGATGCCGCTGCCTGACACGGCGCCGCCGCAGCGGGCGAACTCGCTGTCCAGGACCCAGAAATCGTTCACGCCCGAGAGCTTCAGCCCGTCCTGGTTCCCTGTGCCGCCGATGTCGTGGATGCTGATGTTCCGGAAGACCATGTGGCGGGTTGCCTCCGGGTTGGCGTACTCGCCCCCGTCGTCGCAGTTGATGCCGTTGCTGGCGCAGCCGCGCACCTCCAGGTTCTCGACCGCCATCCACCGGACCCGTGTCAGGTGCAACCCCTCTGTGCCCCCGTCCAACACCGGCCGGTTCGTCGGATCGGCGCCCCGGATCCAGATCGGGGCCTGCTCCGTGCCGGCGAGGTCGGCGATGGTGGTTCCGCCGGTGTATGTGCCGGGAGCCAGCACCACGGCCGTGCCGGGCGTCGCGTCCAGCACGGCGCGCGACAGCGTCGCATAGGGCCGCGCCGACGATCCGTCGCCCGTCGCGTCATTCCCGGTCGTGGCCACGCGGACCTCGCGCGTCGGCGTCTTCCCGTCCGTGAATGGGGCGGTCGGGAGGGCGGCGGACGTGGCCCAGGCGGGGGTGAACTCGTCGGCGCCGACGTCCCAGCCTCCCAGGCACGGCCGCGGCTCGCCGTCCATGTCGTCCCCCTCCGCGGAAAGTGCGGCGCCGCGGTCTATGGCCTCCGTGGCGGATGGCAGCAAGCGCAGGTCGCCCTGGTCGGGAGCGCGGAACCACGCGGCCTGGGCGGTTGTCACGTTGTTGGACATCACGGGCGCCGGCGCCCCGTCCCGGTTGCGGATCGGCGCGTTGACCAGATTGTTGCGGAAGACCAGGTTGGAACTGCCGGCAAACCGGTACTCGATCGGCGCCCAGTAGGCCGGGATGTAGACCGTGTTGTTGTCGACCCGGACGCCCGCGGCGTATTCCAGGCCGATGCCTACGTCCGTGTGCGCCCCCTCGCCGTCGTTGACGACCATATTGTTGCGGATGATGCTCGACCCGCCGTTGTGTCCGCCGTCGAGGCTCCCGAGACCGAACCCGATGCCGCGGTCGCAGTTGACGATCCAGTTCCGCTCGACGACGACGTTCTGCGGCTCCGTCGCGCAACGTTTCCAGAAGTGTACGGCGTGCTCGGCCATGCCGCTTTGCGCGCTGGGGGTGCGCAGGTTGCGAAACAGGTTATCCCGCACGGTCCAGTTCACGCCCTTGTGGATGTCAATGCCGCCGGTGTAGTACTGGTAGGCCCAGCCGGAGGTGAACTCGAACAGGCAGTACTCGATCGTGCCGTCGCGGGCGCCGTCGGGATCGGCTTCCGCCGACGACCCCTTGATGAACTGCTCGTTGCAGTCGAACAGCCGGCAGTTATGGATGCGCGTGCCGGCGACGCGGTACGGCTGTTCGCCCCGGATCTGCACGCCGTGGTTGCGGCACGCGCCGAGGCTCAGGTCGGCGATGGTGACGCGGTGCGCCGAGATCAGGAAGATGTGGTTCACGGACGCGCCGGAGCCGGTGTCCGGGCCGCGTACCACGACGGCGTCGCGGTCCCCGCTGGCGCCGCGCACGATCAGGCCGGGGCAGGCGAGCTGCAAGGCGGCGACGTCCAGCACATACGTCCCGTTCGCGAGCAGGATCGTGGCGGGTTGGCCCGCGGCGTTGGCGGCGTTGACCGCCGCCTTGAGCTGTGCGACGGTCCCCACCGCATAGACGGTCCCCGTCGTCGCGTCGAGCGGCGGCCCGAAGCCGGGCGC
>JAQBFL010000160.1:0-3135 GCA_032123415.1 bacterium
CCGTGTTTCCTGCGGTGTCATGTAGTGTCCTCCATTAGAGGACACGACTATGCCCAAAAAAACACCCGATGCAACAGGAAGATTGAAAAATCTTGCGCCCCCTGCCTCTCCCCCTTCAACTATCCACAATCACACCCTGAACACTGAACCGGCAAAGGTTCCCATTGCATACCAGCACGCACTATGCTATTCAGTGTTCGCATTTTTTTTCGCGGTCAGTCTGGCCGCCAAACGATCCGAGGGTGTAGTCACCGCATGAAGATTGCATTGAACATGGGAACGCAGCGCGACTCTACCGGCGCCGCCGCCCAAGACAGGCAGCTCGAACGGGACTTGCTGGCGGCGGCACAGGGTGATTGGTCCGCCCGCCAGAACGTCGTCAAGGCGTTCCGCCCGCTGATCGCGTCCCTGGCCGAGAAACGCACACGCGATCCCCGCAAGGTCGCGGAGCTGATCCAGGCCGGCACGGACGGGGTTGGCCAGGCCGCGAAGAAGTACAAGGCCGAAATGGGTCCGCACAAGTTCCGCGTTGCCGTGGTGGACTACATCGAGCAGAGCATGGACAAGGCGGCCAAGGGCTCGTGGTTGTCCCGGCTCTTCGGCAAGTCATGACACGCGGCAGCCGCCTCCGCAGAACCGCAGCCGACGCGCGACCGGACGCCTGCGACCCGTACATTCTCATGCCTCCGGACGGGCTTGACCCCCTGCCCCTGCTCGAAGCGTTCGAACGCGTCGCGCCCCTGGAGGTGGACGTCGGTTGCGGCAAAGGTCGTTTCCTCGCGGCCCGCGCGCGGGCGTTTCCCGGCGTCAACTTTCTCGGCGTGGACCGGCAGCTCGTGCGCCTGCGCAAGACCTCGCGCAAGCTCGTCCGCGAGGGGCTGACCAACGTCCGCCTGCTGAAGATCGAAGCGGCCTACTCCGCGCGCTATCTTCTGCCGCCCGCGTCCGTATCCGCGTTCTACATTCTGTTTCCCGACCCCTGGCCCAAGCGCCGCCACCACGTTCGCCGCCTGTTCTCGGAAGAGTTCCTGGATGACGCAGCCCGTGCCCTGCACCCAGGCGGGCTGCTCCACGCCGCAACGGATCATATGGAGTACTTTCGGACAATCGAAGCCGCGCTTGCGCGCCACCCTGCCTTCGAGAGGACCGAGACGTTCGTCACGTCCGAGGAGGAACAGACGGACTTCGAGCGCATCTTCATCGGGCAGGGACTGGAGATCGGGCGCTGCTCGTTTCGGCGCGTGGAAGGCTGGTCAGCCCCCGCGCTGCCACCAGAGCCCCGATCAGAACGCCGTACATAAGGACCAGCTCGGCATCCCCGAGGTTGTACTCGACCAGTCCGTTGAGGATCAACGACGCCAGCATCAACAGGAGCAAGACGGACAGGACGCGGGCAGTCGGCGGCCCCCGCGTGCGTCCGCGGCGGGCGGCGCACACTCCATCGGCGCAGGCCGCGGCCATCCACGCCAGGTACAGCGCCAACCCGAGCCACCCGCTCTCCACCAGCACCTGCACCGGGTTCGAGTGCAGATGGTCACGTCCCGGCTCGACCGTTCCGTTGACGGACCGCAGCGTTTCGTTGCGCAACGACCGATACCCCACCCCCCACGGGTACCGCCGCACCAGCTCCGGCGCCACCCGCGTCCACATCGTCCACCGCCCCCCGCGACGAGACTGAAACTCGTTTCGCAGGTCGCCGAGACGCTGCCGTACCGTCGGCACGGCAAGCATGGAAAGCACGACCAGGGCCAGGATCGCCACGGTCCGCAGGCGCGTGAAGCAAACCATGAAGATTCCGCCCGCGGCCAGCGCACAGAACCACGAGCCACGCTTGAAGTTGATCAGCAGGCCCCCGAGGTTCGTGCCCAGCAGCACGAGCCACCACGGCCAGCGCCCGCGCCCCGCCAGGCGCCACGCAACGGCCAGCCCGAGCGCGGCCAGCGCGCCGACCATGAACCGTTGACCATCGGTCATCGACCCGGTATCGATCAAGGCGGCGCCGAACGTGTCGAACCGTCCGTCCTGCATCCGTCGCCACGCTTCGACCGGATGCGACACGAAGGTGCGCAAGGCGAGGACGCCGCACCCCAGCGCATAGGCCGCCACCACCCGCTCGACCCGCCGCCACGAGATCAGGAGCGTGGCCGCCACCGGCATGCCCATGAACCACACGAGCTTGCGCAGCTTCGGCACGCCGAGCTCGGGATCGATGCCGCGGAAGGTCGCCACCACCGTGACCAGCAGGAAGGCCAAACCGAACCAGCCCGCCGCGCCCAGGCGAGGCAGCCGCCGGCGCCGCACACACCATGTCGCACAGACCACGCAGGCGGCGGCCAGCAGCCCGCGGCCGACAGGCAGCGAGAACGCGACGGCGAACACGGCCGCCACCAGCAAACGGAAAGCGTTCGATTCGAGCCGGTCCCGGCACGGGGTGTCGGGACCGTCCACCGCCCCGGCGCCGTCCGCCGCACATCGCTTATCCGGGTCCACTCCGTTCACTGCTGCCGCACCCTTTCCAGCACGCGCCGATAGACCTCCACCGTCCCCGCCACCGTTCCTTCAATCCCGAACCGCCGTCCGGCAGCTTCGCGCGCCGCCCGCTTCATCGCACCGGTGCGCTCGGGGTCCAGCAGAACGTCCAGGACGCAACGCGCCGCGCTCTCCACGTCGCCATCGCGAACCAGATGGCCGCACCCGCCCAGCGACTCGCGCGTGCCGGGCGCATCCACGGCCACAACCGGAATCCCAAGCCACATGGCCTCGCGCACTGTAACGGATGCGCCCTCCCGAATCGAGGGAAAGAACAGACAATCCAGTGTTTTCATCGCGCGCTCGGCGTCGGGCACGAACCCCTCCAGCCGCACACGGTCGCCCAGGCCCCTCTCCCGGATCGCCGCTTCGAGCGCACGCCGCTCAGGCCCCTCCCCCATGACGATCCACTGCACGTCAGGCCCCGCCGGATCATCCGCCATCCGCGCGGCGACGCGCACAAGGAACCCCCAGTTCTTCTTCTCGGAGAGCTTGCCGACCCCGCCCACAAGCCAGGGCCGCTCAAACCGCTCGCGAAATCCCGGACTCGGCGGGGCCGCGTCCAATGCAGAGAGATCCAAACCGTCCTCGACCACGAACACACCC
>JAQBFL010000161.1:0-6756 GCA_032123415.1 bacterium
GTCCCGGCGGATGGATTCCGGCCGCTCGGACACCACGGCGCACGCGCCGCGGTCGAGCGCGTCCTGAACATAGTCCCATCCGTCGTTGCGCGCTCCGGGCACGGCCACAAAGACAAAGTCCGGCCGCACCTGTCGCGAATCGCAAACCACCCCCGCCGCCTCAGGCGCCTCGGGGCCGCGCAGGCTCGTCACCGTCACGTCGCGCAACAGGTCGTTGAGTCGCATCAGTTCGCTCCCGTCCGTCCGGACCTCGCCGCGAACTCCCGCCCGCCCGCGGATTCCGCCAGCTTCAGGGTCGGCGGCGCAATGTCCAGGTAGCGCACGGATTCCGTCGCAATCCAGTTGAAGAACGGCGCCGCCACACGCCCGCCCGTGTGGTGCGTACTCGGCTCGTCCACGACCACGATGATCCCGAGTTCCGGCTTTGCCGCGGGAAGGAATCCGACGAAACTGGCGATGTTCGCCTTCGAGGAGTACTGCCCGTCGACCAGCTTCTCCGAGGTGCCCGTCTTGCCCGCCACCTCGTAGTTCTCGACGCGCGCGCGCTTGCCGGTGCCGCCTTCCTCCGTCACGCGCGCCAGCAGGCGCCGCATCGTCAGCGCGGTGTCCGGCGTGATCGGCCGCCCCACGGCGGTCGGCTCGGCGCGGTACAGCTCCGTTCCATCCTTGGCGGTCACCGCCGCGATGACATACGGCTTCATCAACACTCCGTCGTTGGCGATGGCGCAGAACGCGCCCAGCATCTGCAGCGCTGTGACCGCGACGCTGTGCCCCATGGCAATGCGCGTCGCCTCGATTTTCGACCAGTTCCGCGTGGGGTGCAGGATGCCGCCCTCTTCGCCGGGAAGCTCGATCCCCGCGCGCGTCCCAATGCCGAAGGCCGCGATGTACTCGTGAAACCGCTTGTCTCCCAGCGTCAGCGCCACCTTTGCCGCCAGGATGTTGCTGGATTTCTGGAGACCGTCCGCCACGGTCAGCACTCCGTACGGATGAAAGTCGCGCAAGGGTTTCCCGCCGTAGAACCACATGCCGTGCTCGCAGTCGAAGGCCGTCTGCGGCGTCACCGTGCCCTCGTTGAGCGCCGCGGCCACCGTCAGCGCCTTGAAGGTCGACCCCGGTTCGTAGGTGTACCCGATGGCGCGGTTGAGCCGCGCGTCTTCATCTGACTCGAAGAAGCGGTTCGGGTCGAAGGCCGGCCGGCTGCCCATCGCCAGGATTTCCCCCGTCTTCACCCGCTGCACAATGGCCCACGCGCCCTTGGGGCGGTGCTCATCCATCGCGGCGTCAAGCGCCTTCTCGACCACGAACTGCACGTTCTCGTCGATCGTCAAGGTCACGTCCGCCCCCTCGACCGAGGGGATTTGGCGGATGCGCTGCAGGTACACCTCCTGGCGCAGGGCGTTGACCTCGCTCTCGACGTAGCCGGGCGTCCCGCGCAGGAAACGCTCCATGCCCTGCTCGATGCCCGCGCTGCCGACGCCCTCGCGGTTGACGAACCCGAGCACGTGGCAGAGCGTGTTCTTGTGCGGATAGAAGCGGATCCGGTCGTCTTCGAAGAAGACGCCGCTCAGCTTCATGGCCCGAATCCGGTCGGCCTCCTCGGCCGGCACGAACCGCTGCACGTACGAAAAGCGCCGACTCGTGTTGGAAAGCCGGACCGCCACCTCGTCCGTCGGGAGGTTCAGCGCCTCGGAAAGCGCCGACGCCACGTCGACCATCCGGCTCTGCTCCGCGATCTTCATCGGGTCGGCGCAGACGTTCTTGACCGCCATGTCCAGAGCCATCAGGCAGCCCGGACCGCGCCGTTCGAGGATGTCGCCGCGCCGGCCCGTGAGCGTGCGCCGCACATGGCGCGTGCGTCGGACCTGCTCGCGGATGCCTTCATGCTCGCCAAGGTGCAGGTAAGCCAGACGCGCGCCAAGCCCCGCCAGCGCTACAATCAGACAGACGCTGCAGAGGAGTATACGCCTCGCTATACGCCGCTCAGTCATGGCTGACGGGCCTGTCCACACGCGCCACGCGCGCCGCGTACGAAGCCCCTTCGACCCAGCCCTCGTAGAACCTGCCCCGAAGCTGCACGATCTGCCCCGGGCGCGGCGGCGTCATCGCCACCGCGTTGCGGACCAGCGCCCGCTCGATGTTGGCCACCGACCGCATCTCGGCCCACTTGCCTTGCTCGTTGGAAAGCTGCTGGCGCAAAATCATCTGCTCGGATTCCAGCCCCTTGATCGCCTTGCCGACGGCCTCGCACTGGCACCCCAGCCAGATATAGGCCAGGGCCGCCGCCGAAAGCAGCATGGCCACGCTCACGAGGGGGGCGGGAAAGAACACGCCCTGACTCGATCCCTGCCGTTTACGGTTCTGTTTCACCATGATCCTGGTCCTCCTTGCGTCGAATCCCGCTCAATCCTCGATCCGCTCCACGGCCCGCAACCGGGCCGACCGCGCCCGCGGATTGCCGTCCAGCTCGCCCGCGCCCGCCGTCACCGGCTTGCGCGTCAGGACCGCCACCCGCGGCGCCACGCCGACCCGGCGCTCGCCTCCCGCCTGCAAAGACTCCATGCGGCCCGCGTGCGCGGCGAAGGTTCGCTTCACGATCCTGTCTTCCAGACTGTGAAACGCGATCACCGCCATGCGGCCGCCTCTGGCCAACAATCTCAACCCGGCCTCCAGCCCCTCTTCGAGGGACTCGAGCTCGCGGTTCACCGCGATGCGCAGCGCCTGAAACGTCCTCGTCGCCGGATGCCGCGGTCCGCTCCGCCCGCCCAGCGCGCGGCTGACCGTCTCGGCCAGGCGCCCCGTCGTCTCGATCGGCGCGCGCTCGCGCTCCCGCGCGATGGCGCGCGCCACGCGCCGCGCCCGCGGTTCCTCGCCGAACTCGCGCAGCGCCCCGGCCAGCGCCTCCTCGGACCACTCGTTGACCACGTCGCGCGCGGTCAGCCCGCCGCGCGTGTCCATCCGCATGTCGAGCGGCCCGTCGTTCTGAAATCCGAACCCGCGCTCGACGCACTCCAACTGGTCCGAGGAAACCCCCAGGTCCAGCAAGACGCCATCCGCCCTCTCGATGCCCGCCTCGCCGGCCAGCCGCTCCATCTCCGCAAAATTCCCGCGCGCCAACGTCCAGTCGCCCGGCGCACCCGCCAGCACGCGCCGCGCGCGCTCCAGCGCCTCACCGTCGCGGTCGATCCCAAGCAGCCGCGTGCCCGCGCCACCGCGCGCGAGAATTCCCGCCGCGTGGCCGCCGCTGCCCAGCGTCCCGTCGACATATACGCCGCCCGGCCGCACATCCAGCAGCTCAAGCGCTTCCTCGAACAAGACGGACCGATGCATGTCCGCCGTTACCCTCCTTAAGACTGACGCTAGAAGCCAACGTACTCCGCCGCGTCGGTCAGACGCAGCCGATCGGCCCCGCCGCAGGACTCCAACTGCGCCGGATTCCACAACTCGAAATTGTCGAACGCGCCCACCAGTTCCACCTTGTCCGTCAGCCCCGCGAAGTCCAGCAGCGCGTCCTTGATCCGAATCCGCCCCTGCGCGTCCCACGGGATGAGATCGGACTGCGACGCCAACACCCGCGAGAAGAACCGCGCCTTGCGGTCGGAGATCGACAGCCGCCGGATCTTCTCGATGCGGAATGCCATCTCCCGCGCCGGAAAGACGCGGAGGCACCGTTCGTGGATGTCCGGCATCACGTACAACGCCGGCGGCGCCCCCACCTGCAGACGCCACTCCGCCGGAATCGTCAGACGCCGCTTCGGGTCAAGCGAGTGCGTAAAACGGCTGACAAAAACGCCCTGTGTTACAGGCGCTTCCACGGACGACTCCTGGACAGAATTCACCACACTATGCCTCCAGCCCCCACACTACACCACTTTGCCCCACCCAATGTCAATGCGGATTTTGCAGATTTTTTTGCCTGCTGCATTCGCCGAGCCGGCAGGCCGGCCGACATCGCCTGGCCGGACTACGCACACTACGTGGGACCGCTCGCCCGCGCGACAGGCCGGCTCTAGCCGCCGAAACGACGTTTACTCGTGTTGCCTTTTCTGCTGTCGCCTTTTCTGCTCGCACGCAGGCCGATCGCTGAGCTACGATGACGCAACACGGGAAGGAACCGAATCCATGGCACTGAACATTGTCGAGAAGATTGACGACCGCGTGCCGATACGGCGCGTGCTGGTCAGCGTGTCGGATAAGAGCGGACTGGACGCATTCGTGACGGGGCTGCTGGAGTCGAACCCCGACGCAGTGCTGTACTCCACGGGCGGCACTTACACGGCGCTGCAGACCATCCTCGGGCCGGATCGCGCGAGCGAGCGGCTGGTGGCCGTGTCCGACTACACCGGGCAGCCGGAGATGCAGGGCGGACTGGTCAAGACGCTGGACTTCAAGATCTACCTTGGTCTGCTCAGCGAAACGTACAACGAGGACCACCGGCGCGATCTGCAACGCGCCGGCGCGGAGCCGCTCGACATGGTCGTGGTGAACCTCTATCCCTTCAAGAAGACCGCGGCGCGCGCGGACGCGACGCCGGAGCTGGCCCGCACGAACATCGACATCGGCGGCCCCTGCATGGTGAGAGCTTCGGCCAAGAACTACCTGCGGGTCGCCTCGGTGACCGACCCAGCCGACTACGGCGCCATCCTGCGGGAACTGCGCGAGACGGACGGGTCGATTTCCCTGCAGACGCGCTTTCTGCTGGCTCGCAAGGCCTTCGCGCATACCGCGGACTACGACGCCGCGATCGCCGCCTATTTCGAGAACCGGCCGTTCGGCGACATCGCCGCCTGCTACCGCATGGGAAAGGGCTGACGCATGTTCGAGGTCGGGATCAAGGCCCACTTCTCGGCCGCGCACCACCTGCGCGGCTACCCGGGGTCCTGCGCCGCTTGCCACGGTCACAACTGGGAAATCGAAGTCTTCGTGCGCGGGAGCGAACTGGACGAGACGGGAATCCTGGTCGATTTCCGCGTGCTGAAGGATCGTGTCAAGGAGGCGTTGGCGGAGATCGACCATTGCGATCTGAACCAGGTGGACGCCTTCCGAACCGCGAACCCGACATCCGAAAACATCGCCGCCTACCTGTACCGCGAACTCGCGTGCCGCCTGAACACGGATCGCCACCGCGTGGCGCGTGTCAGCGTTCACGAGACGCCGGAAACGGTCTCGACGTACTGGGAGTAGCGCCGGACCGGCCCGCCCGGAGCGGATTGCGCCGCCATGATCGATCTTCATGTTCATTCCTGTTTCTCCGACGGCGACCTGACGCCCGAGGACCTGGTGCAACTGGCCGCGCGCTCGGAGGTCAGCGCCCTGGCGCTGACCGATCACGACACAACGCAGGGGCTCAAGCCCTTTCTGGCCGCGTGCCGCGCGACGTCGGGAACGCCCGCCGCCGTCGAGGGATTGACGGGGGTCGAGATCAGCGCCGACGTGCCGCACGGGTCGATGCACATTCTCGGTTACCTCTTCGATCCCGAGAGCCAGCCGCTGCAGCGCATGCTCGAACGCATCCGGACGGGGCGCGACGAGCGCAACCTCATCATCCTGCGTCAGTTGCGGGCGCTGGGGATGGCCCTCGACGAAGACGCGCTGCACCGCATTGCGGGTGAAGGCGTGTTAGGGCGGCCGCACATCGCGCAGGCGATGGTGGCCCAGGGGTTCGTGACGAGCACCTCGCAGGCCTTCTCGCGTTTCCTGGCCCGGGGCAAACCGGGCTACGCCGAGCGTTACCGGCCGCAACCCGAGGAGGCTCTGCGCACCGTACGGGAGGCCGGGGGGGTGCCCGTGCTGGCGCATCCCGTGAGCCTGAAGGTCACGCGTTCGCGGCTCGTGACGATCGTGGAGGAACTGGTCCGACACGGGCTGGGAGGCATCGAAGCGTACTATCCCGAGCACGCGCCCGACGTGACCGCGGATCTGGTCAACACCGCGCGCATGTTCGGCATCGTGGCGACCGGCGGATCGGACTTCCATGGCCAGGGCAATCCGCTCATTCGACTCGGGCGCGGCTTCGGCGCTTTGGTCGTGCCGATCGAGGCCGTCGAGCAGCTTCGCCGGCGCGCGGGAACCCCCTGAGCGACCACAGACCGCCTGAGGGCGAATGGCTTCGCGCGTGCCCAGAACGCTGTTCCCAAAACGCTTGCCGTCGGGCCGTCCCTGTTATACCGTCTGGGGTGCGCGACCACGGACGACCGCGGACCTGGAGAGGTGGCAGAGTGGCCGAATGCGGCGGTCTTGAAAACCGTTGAGCCGAAAGGCTCCGGGGGTTCGAATCCCTCCCTCTCCGCCACCCCGCGTCCTCGCAGGTTGGCGCGGACTCCTTGCGCTCGTGCGAACCGCCGTCCTGGGCGATGAGCAAGCCATAGCCGGCGGGGCGTTTCAAGGTCGTTGTCCTGATCCTCGGCGCTCGCGCATCCCTGGCCGCCGGTCGTTGGTGCCGCCCTGGCCGGTCCTTGGGTCCCTTTTCGCGGACGAAATGAAGAAGCGTGAACCGGCGTTGGTTTCGATTGATCCAGAACTGGGTATCCCCTTTACTCTAGCGAGGCCGTACCTCTCAGACCGACGGGCTTTCGCGGCCATCGTCCTCGTCCTCGTCCTCGTCCTCGATCGCAGATCGAACTTGGTCTTCCCTGACCTGAACTGCAGCTCGATCTGGTAGACGTCAAGTTTCTCGTGATCCAATGGGTGCTGCACGGCGGTTCCCTACCTTTCTGCCTTTCCGATCCGACGACGAGGACGAGGACGAGGACGAGG
>JAQBFL010000162.1:0-2828 GCA_032123415.1 bacterium
GTTGGCGCTGACCGGCCAAGCCGGACGCGGGGAACTCCTCACCGCAACGAATATGGCCGCCGCAGGCCTGACGTCAGACGACGAAAAAACACGCGCTTGGACGCAAGACTTGCTCGGCCGCATCGACGAAGGGCTCGCCGCAGCGGGATTCCCCGCGGCACCCGCTGCCATTCCGGAGGAAGCCGGCGCGCGCTGCCGCACGGTCGGCGAGTGGTGCGAATTTTTCCGTTCCCTCGTCCGCGATCCGATGGGCGGGGAAATCTGGAAGCAGATGGCACTATTCGATCTCTCGGTTGTCGCGGGTGATCCGGCCTTGCTGGAAACGGTTTTCACCGCGCTGCGCGAGGAGATGGCGGCGAGGCCCAATTTCATCCGCCTGCTGGCCAATGACGCGCTGGGCAACCTGCCGCCGGTCACCATTTACGAGGGATACGCGGTGGAAGCGGACGGACTGGCCCGCGAGACGATCGATCTGCAGGACCATGCGCTCGGTCCGGTGAGCGATGTGGCGCGGGTCTTCCATCTCGACGGCGGCGACCTGGGCACGACCGGAACGCTCGAACGTCTGGCCGCGGCGGCCGTGCGCTTTCCGCAGGGTGCGGATGTCTTCGCGCAGGGCGCACGCGCCTTCCGTGTCGCGCAATATTTCCGCGCGGGGCAAGGACTGCGCGACGGAGACGACGGACGCGAACTCCGGCCCGCCACACTCAGCCGCACGGAGCAAGTGCAACTCAAATCGGCCTTCCGCGACATCGGCGCGCTCATCGCTTTCACCGCGAACCATTATGGATTCAAAGGCTGACCCGCGTTACGTGGTCTTCGATTGCGAGACGACCGGGCTCGATCCGTCGAACGACGGCATCCTGACCATCGGCGCGGTGGCCGTGCGTGGCGGGGAGATCTGTCTCGACGATGAATTCGACGCCATCCTGAGCGACTGGCGCATGACCTCCGCCGTCCTCGTCCACGGCATCACCCAGGCCGAAGCGGCCCGCGGGGAAACCGAGGCGCAGGCGGTGAACAAGTTCCTCGACTACGTGGGCGACGCGGTGCTCGTCGGCCACCATGTCGGCTTCGACCAGAAGATCGTGGCCCATGCGGCGCGGCGACTCGGCCGCGATCTGCCGAATCCCGCTCTCGACACCATGCGCATCGCCCTCGCCCTCGAGGAATGCGGGGCGTTCGAAGGACGCGAGATCCGCGGCTTCGACCTCGACAGTCTCGGTGCACTCTTCGACGTCGAGCCTCACGACCGTCACACCGCCTCGGGCGACGCCTTCATCACCGCGCAGATTTTCATCCGCCTGGAGCGGATGGCCCGCAAAACGGGCATCACTCTCGCCAACCTCATCGAGCGGGATGATGAGGAGCGTGAGGCTCGCTGAGCCCGGGGACGTCGCACCAAACAAGACTTCCCGGCCCGGCCCAGCAAACAAAACGGGCGACCCGAAGGCCGCCCGTTTGAGGGAAACTTTACGTGGTGTTTAGATCGTCCGGCAGAACTGCTCGATGCGATCGAGGCCCGTCTTGATCGTCTCGAGGTCGGTCGCGTAGCTGAGACGCACGGTTTTGTCATCGCCGAAAGCGACGCCGGGCACGACCGCGACCTCGGCTTTGCTCAGCAAGCGGTCGGCAAAATTGGTCGAGCTCAGGCCGAACTTCGAAATGTCGGCCAGCATGTAGAACGCGCCGAGCGGCTTGACCGTCGAAACGTTGGGGATCGCGGCCAGACGCTCGTACATGTACTCGCGGCGGACGTTGAATTCGTCACGCATGTCGGTCACGCATTGCTGCGAACCCTTGAGCGCGGCAACGGCACCCTTTTGCGCGAACGAATTCGGGCCGGAAGTGCTGTGGCTTTGCAGGGAGTCGATCACCTTGGCGATGGCCTCGGGCGCGCCGAGGTAACCGAGACGCCAACCGGTCATGGCGTAAGCCTTGCTGAACCCGTTCACCGTGATAGTCAAGTCGTAGGCTTCTTTGGACAACGAGGCGACGCTGACATGCGAGGCATCATCATAGATGAGCTTTTCGTAAATTTCGTCGGAAAGAATGAAGATGTCTTCGGTCAAGGCGACTTCAACCAGCGCTTCAAGTTCCTCGCGGGTGTAAACTGATCCGGTCGGGTTGCCCGGGCTGTTGATGATGACCATCTTGGTCCGCGGGGTCATCGCATTCTCAAACTCCTCGGCGGTCATCTTGTAGGCGTTGGAGGCCTTGGTCTGGACGATGACCGGCTCGGCCCCGACCAGCCGGACCATGTCCGGGTAGCTCAGCCAGTAAGGCGCGGGAATGATCACCTCGTCGCCCGGTTCGCAGCAGGCGAGAATGGCATTGAAGCAGGACTGCTTCGCGCCGTTGCTGACAATGACCTGGTTCGGCTTGTAATCGATATCGTTGTCCTTGGAAAATTTCTCGCTGATCGCGGTGCGCAACTCGGGAAGCCCGGCGCTCGGGGTGTATTTGGTGAAACCTTCCTGCAGCGCCTTGATCGCCGCTTCTTTGATGTGCTCTGGCGTGTCGAAGTCGGGCTCACCCGTTCCGAAACCGCAGACGTCGATGCCTTCGGCCCGCATGGCCTTGGCTTTGCTGTCAATGGCGAGAGTGAGGGAGGGGGTGATTTGGGCGACGTTGGAAGAGAGATCCATAAATGTATTTTGGGATAAAAAGTTGAGCCGGACAGTTTACGCTGCCGTGGCCGCGGATTCAACGAATCCTTTCAAAGCGTTGTCCGCCACCTGAACAATACCGATCTCACGGGCCGCATTTTCCGGCGCATCTGAGGCGTGCGCCGCATTGATCATCATGCTGGTGCCGAATTCCTTGCG
>JAQBFL010000163.1:0-2918 GCA_032123415.1 bacterium
TGTTGTTGCACCTTCGCAAACACCCGGGCTGCACGCGCCCGCAGTTGCTGGAGGCGCTGCGGCCCGGCGAGGCGCTGGACTCTCCCGCATGCCGCGAGTTGCTCTCGCATCTGGGCTGGCTGACCGAGAAGGGCCACGTCATCGAGTTCAACACCGGCAAACTGGCCGTGCCGCTGCAAAGCAGCGCGCACTCCTCCGGGGCCGAGGAACCCGCCGAGGCGCCGGCTCCGGCCGCGACGGCCCAGAATTCGACCGTTACGGAATCCCGTGTTTCTACCCTCACGCCGGGTGCCGCGGCATAGCGTGACAGGGCCTCGGCCATCGTTGCCACGGGTCCAGCGGCAACCAACCGGTCGAGAGACGTGTCCGAGCGAACCGCCTCCCCGAGGTTGATCTCGAAGAGCTTGACAAGACGCTCCTCAGGCTTGTCTGGATTGGTCTCCGTGAAGGAGGCATCCGTTCTCAGTATGGGCGAGGTGGTCCGCACGAGCATCCGCGCGTTGAACCCGTTGAGCACATGGCGCCACAACGCCAGATCGTCCGCGCTCGCCACGGTTCGTGCCGGCGCCGGCCGCTGCCGCGTGCTCGCTTCCCGCGCGCCGGCCGCCCACGGCGCACGAACCGTCAGGCGCCGAGGCTGACCGGGCGAGAATCCGAACGTCACGGCGTTGCTGGTCGTCAGCGCCGCGGTCTGCGAGGGCGTGCCATAAACCGAAAACAATTCGGGGCACAGCACTTCGACGGGAACCCTCAGCGCGCGCACGTCCGCGAAGCTGTAAACCGCGGTCAGCCCGGTCACGCCGTCCCCCTGCCGGCGCGCCGTCTTGAGCTCGAGCAAGGAAACGCCATCGCCCATCGCGGCGGCGCGCGCCTCGTAATAGGCTCGCTGGGGTGGGGGCGGAGGCGGCGCCGCCGCCGTCACGACGGCCGCGCTTTCCAGCCCCGTCCCGAGGTTCGCCAGCACGGCCAGCATCCGCTCGGCGGCACGGTTGACGTGAACCGTTTCCGTCACCGTCCCGGCGCCGACCGGTTCCACGGACACCGTGGTTACGCTCTCGATGCAACCGGACAAGACGGCCGCCGTCGCGGCCGCCGCCACTATGTGCCACAGCTTTTTCATCGTCAGGCCTCTCGGGTGGCGCGGCTGGCCGACCGCCAGCGGCCCCGTCACGAATTCTCCGTCTCACGCACGCTCGACGATCCGCCGCCCATGGTCGAAGAAATAGCGCAGCGTGTCATACTCCACTTCGGGCGGAATCGAGTGGTCCGAATGCAGAATGTAGGAGCCGCCCGCGCGCAGGACGGGAAGAATCTTGCGCTCCAGTTCGGCGTCGATGCGGGCGCGGTCATTGGACGCAATCTCGCGAATATCGATGTTGCCGCAGAAGGCAATGCGGTCCCCGAAGCGTTGGGCGATGCGGGGCATATCCATGCCGGCCTTGACTTCCATGGCCTGGAGGCAATCCATGCCGGCCTCGACCAACCCCGGCACGAGCGGCTCGACGAAGCCGCAGGAGTGAACCACCACCTTGCAGCCCTTGCCGTGCGCGTAGTCGAACAGCCGCTTGTGTCCCGGCGCAACGATCTCCTCATACATCGCGGGCGACATGAAAGGCCTCTCCTTGAAACCCATGTCCTCGAAGAACCACATGAAGTCCGGCAGCCCCTCCTCCGAGAAGAGCGTCTCCAAGTGCATGATCGTGAATGCGGCGAACGTGTTGACCATGTCCTTGACCCAGTCGGGATCGAGGGCCATGCCGATGAGCATGTATTCGTGGCCGCAGACGGGATGCATCTGCTCGAACGGCGCGACGCCCTGCCAGCAGAACGCGCGCTGCTCCTCGGCGGCGAGGCGCTTCTGGGTGCGGTAGCTCTCGAACGGGATTCGCCGCCGGTCGACCTTGAGCAGGTGCGGCTTGATCAGCCGTTCCCACGCGTCGCGTTCCTGCACGGCGAAATCCACGTGCTCGGGCGTGCCCGAACGCTTCTTCCACCAGCGCAGCTTCGCGCGATTGCCGCTGATGCTCAGAATCGTGTCCTCGGTCTCCTCGACGATCTCCTCCTTGAAATCCAGGTCCGCCACGCTGTTGAGCCAGCCGCCGCCGCGCCAACTCATGTCGAAGTGCAGGACGTGGTCTTCTCCCGCCTTCAGATGCTCCTGCCGAATATACTTCTCGGTCGTCTCGCCCCACAGACCGTCCCCGTAGGGCAGCAGATCCACCGGCCTGCGGTCCAAGGCGTTCAACATGCGTTCGCGATGCGTCATGACGACTCTTCCTCATGCAGGCAACCAAGGCCGTCCCGGCTCCTCTCCAGACTTCCCGACTGCCAGTCTATCACGCATGGGAATCAACGCAAGGCGCAATGCGGCGGCAGGCGAAACGCCCGAGATCAGAGCCGCACTCTACAAAGAGCTGATTCGCAACGGCCCATGACGGCAACGCCTGGAGTCGCCGGCAAGATCTTCGGTCCTGCAGGCGGAGGGTTCACGTGGAACCATCCCCGACAGAACCCTCCCCGACCGTTGACAAGACGCCCGCTTCTCGCGCATCATGGGGGCCTTGCCGGGCGCACGCCCGGAGAAGGTCAACCATTCAGGAGGACAGGCTGCATGAGTGACGTATCGGACGGCCATCGCGAGAACTGGAGCAGTTCGCTCGGCTTCATCCTGGCCGCCGCCGGATCGGCCATCGGCCTGGGCAATATCTGGAAGTTCCCCTACGTCGCGGGGCAGAACGGCGGAGGCGCGTTCGTTCTGGTCTATCTGCTTTGCATCGCCGTCATCGGTGTCCCCGTCATGATCTGCGAGATCGCGCTGGGCCGGCACACGCGCCGCAATCCGGCCGGGGCCTTCCGGCAGCTCAATCCGCCCAGTTCGGCCATGGCGCACCTGATCGGTCTGGGCGTCGTGGCCTGCG
>JAQBFL010000164.1:0-5143 GCA_032123415.1 bacterium
CGTTCCGGGTCCCGTGGTGGTCCGTCAACCCCTGGGAACGGACGAAACCGCCTGCGTTGTCACGGGCGGGTTTCTTCACGTGACCGACTCGATGGTAACGTTGCTGGCAGACGGCTTTCAGTCCGGGCCGACAGGAGGCACGTCCTGAATCAACTCCGCTCTTCGATCCGGCGGATCAGGTTGCCGAAGATGTGCCAGTGGAACGGTAGGAAGACGTACCAGTAGGCGCGGCCAAAGAGCGAGCGGGTGTCGTAGTATGCCGTCACCGACAGGCGGCGCCTGTCTCCTTCCGGCGCGATGGCAAATTCGAGCCAGGCGCGGCCGGGAAGCTTCATCTCAGCGCGCAGCAGCAACCGGCGGTTCGCAATCAGCGCCTCCACGCGCCAGAAGTCAATCACGTCGTTCACGCGCAGGGTGGATGAACTCCTTCGTCCCCGGGCCGTGCCGACCCCCATCAGCAGGCTGTCCAGCATCCCGCGCGCGCGCCACATCCAGTTGTCGCGAAACCAGCCCTCCTTGCCACCGATCCGGCAGATCGAACGGAAGAGGTCGGAGTCCTTCTTCTCGGTCAGAAGGGCATAGGTTGTCGTGTACCGGGGGGGCGTCTTGAGCTCGTGCAGCTTGATGGCCAGCTCGTGGGCCGGCGGATAGCTGTCCGACCAGCGCGTGTGAACGGCGTCCTGCTCCTCGCGCGACATCGCCTCGACGATCGCTTCGCGATAGGACAGGGGCTGGAACGGCAACAAGGCGCGGATGCGGTCGTTCTCGCACACAACGTCGTTGCGGAGGCCTTCCATCAGGCTGCGCACGATCGGCGCCGGCACGGGCGTCAGCAGTCCGGCGAAGTAGGCGTAGAACCAGACGCTGCCGAATGAGGTGCGCACGAACGGACGCCGTTGGCCCAAGAGCTGCGCCCATAGACGCATCATCTCCGCGTACGTCAGGACGTCCCGGCCGCCGATGTCGTACGACTGACCCTCCGTGGCCTGGGTTTCCAGGGCACCGACCAGATAGCGGATCACATCTCGGATCGAGATCGGCTGGCAGCGTGTGCGGGTCCACGGCGGCAAGAGGATGACGGGCAGCCGCCGCACGAGGTGGTGAATGATTTCGTACGAGGCGCTGCCGGCGCCGATGACGATGGCTGCGCGGAAAACGGTCGTCTTCACGCAGGAACCGTTCTGCAGTTCCTCCGCCACCTGCATGCGGCTGCGCAGGTGGGGCGACAGCACGGTCCGCACGTCGCCGAGTCCGCCGAGATAGACGATGCGCCGCACGCCGTTGGCTTCCGCCGCTTCCCGGAAATTGCGCGCGTTGACGACCTCGATGGTCTCCAGATCGCGCGAGCCGAGCAGCAGCGAGTGCATGAGATAGTAAGCCGTATGGACGCCGTGCAGGGCGCGTCCTAAGCCCTCCGGATCGGCCGCATCTCCAACGACGACTTCGGCGCCCGGCCAGCGTTCCTCCAGCCCCGGGGCCGCTGCTCGGACGAGGACGCGTACCCGATAGCCGCGGGCCAACAGCTCCGTGGCGAGCCGCCCGCCGACGTAGCCCGTCGCCCCGGTCACCAGAATGGCGCCCATCGACGGCTGCGGTTGCGATTCCAGCCCGTCGCAGAAATGCTCGCTGTCCGCGATCATGGCCCAGCCTCCCCGCGCGGAGGCGGCATCATGATCTTCACGCACAGCATGGCGACCGACCACAGGACGTCGGGCGGGACGTGCCGGTCGCCCGTGGCGTCGAAGAGCAAGTCGGCGCGCGCGGGGAATTCGTCGTCCCCGCGCCACAGGATCAGCGTGACGGGCAGGCGCGGAAACGGCAGCAGTTCGAGCGCGGCATCGCCGTAGGTTCGCCGCGCTCCGTTGAAGCGAAATCCTTGTTTAAGAAAGACGTCTGCATCGTTGCCGTACCGCGTGGCCAGGGCGTCCAGCGGCAGAACGTGCGAGCCGGCCTCGTACAGTCCGCCGCTCGTCTTCAGGTCCGCCGGCCGGATCAATCGCCCGGCCGGCGCTACGTTCTGCGCGCCGATGAGGTAGTGCAGAATGGCAAGATGCGAAAAATACCCCAGTCCGTTGACGATCAATTCACCTTCAGGACGCCGTCCTTCGAAGGTCCGTTGTCCCAGCTTGACGATTACTTCATGCCCGAAGACGGGGACGGTATATGCATGGGCGGTGTGATCGAAGTCCGCCAGAGAACGGCGGCAAACATCCCCCGCCGCCAGGCGCTCCAGATCCTCCCACGCCTTGTCTTTCCCTGTCTGCATGGACAACTCCCGGTCATAAAGAAAGACGTCTCGCCCCGCCTGTCCATCCTGGCGAAGCGGCTTCCGATCAATGAGGGTGACGATGCGGGTGCGCATGCGGCGCATGACCGTCGTCGGGTGAACACCCGGCTTCGGACTGAGCCTCCTTCAGAATCTCGTCGGTGGCGGCCATGTTGGCCGCTGCCCTGTCTAGCAGCATCGCCAGGCCTTCCGAACCTTCCGCTCGCGCCGCGGCAGACCATTTCCGGAACTCGGCCTCATGATTGCGGTTGTGCTCGATCCAGTGCGGCAACAGCACTCGTAGTTTTTCGATCGTCGTTGTCGGGTCCATGTCAGTGAGTTCTCCCTTTGATCAGCGTCACCGTGCCGCTCAAGAAATCTATATCGACAAGGGATGCGCCCTCGACAAGCTTCGGCGGTTCGAACAAGGCGTTGACCAGTACGCCCCCATCGGTCACCTTGAGAGCGGCCGCGCTATCCAGGATCACCTCTTCATGGTCGCGCTCTTTGAGTACGATGCGCATCTGGCACATGGCAATATTCCTTTCCGGTATATCGGCGGCTTAACCGCTATTGCTCCCGCAAAACCTCCACGATCCGCCACGCATGAGTATACACGGAAACCTTATCGTCGCGCGCGAAACCGCACAAGGTCACGCCGATCCGATCCGCCGCCTCGATCGCCGCGCTGGTGGGCGCGCCTACCGCCACCACGACGGAAATCCGCGCCCGCGCCGCCTTCGCGATCATTTCCAGACTTGTGCGGCCGGACAGGAACACGCCCATGTCCGCCATGGACAAGCCACGCAGGAGTGCATGCCCGATCAGTTTGTCGAGCGCGTTGTGACGGCCCACGTCTTCCCGCACGCACGACACGTTGCCCGCCGCGTCGAACAGGGCCGCGGCATGCGCGCCGCCCGTTGCGTCGAACAGCGGTTGCATCGCCCGGGTGGTTCCGGGTACCCGGTAGATCGTTTCGACGGGCACTTGGATCTGGCCATTGACGCGCTCCAGAGCCGCCACCAGCGCGTCCATGTCCTCCATGCCGCACAAGCCGCACGACGACGTGATCGTCAGCGTCCGGCGCGGCGTCTCCCCGTGGGCGCGGGTCTTCACGGCAATGACGTTAGGGCGGTCCGGGCACTCGGCCAGCAGCAGGATGTCTTCAGGTGTGGCGATCAACCCCTCGGTGAACAGGAAACCGACCGCCAGTTCGCGGTCGGCCCCCGGGGTGCGCAGGAGCGTGTAAGAGGAACCGTCCACCTCGATGTGGAGCGGCGATTCCAGAAGCACCGCATCGCGCGGTTGCCGGCTTTTGCGCGGGCCGCGGTCGTACCGCACAACGTCCATCTCCGCGAACGCATCCGCAGCGGTGGGGCCAGACGCGGTCATCTCACCAAGCCTCCGGGAAAGCGGCATTGGTGTAGAGGTCCTCCACCATCGCCTTGTGGCGGCGCTCGACATCCGCAAGGCCGAGGAGCAGGTCGCGCTCCGGCCCGGCGGAATAGAGGTTGGCCCATTGTTCGTAAAACTCGACGGCTAGCTTCTCCTTCTTTGCGGCGAGCAGGAAGGCTTCCGCGGGCGACAGATCCGGAGTGAAATCCGGCGCTCCAAGATATTCCAGGAGCGTGCCTCCTGATGTGCGTCCTTCAGGGAGGAGGCGCACGCCACTTTTGAACTCCTCGATCAGATGCTGGTGCTCGAGCTCGTCGCGCATCAAGCCTTCGAGCGCATCGCGCGTGACCAGATCAGTCATCTGATCGGCCGCCTGCCGGTAGAAGGCGGCGGCGGATTTCTCATTGGCGATCGCGCGGTCGAGGACGGCAGCCATCCCGGCGGGGGAGCTAGCGTTCACGGATGAGCCTCCTCGGTTTTGGCGTCCCGCTGCCCGGCGGGCTCAATTTTTGCCGCGCAGCACTTGTACTCTCCCGTGCGCGTGATGTTGTCGAAAGCATCATTCGTCAACACGTTCGTCGGCGACTCCACATGGTGGAAAGGCATCCAAATCATACCGGGCCGAACCTTCCGGGCCACGTGCGCGCGCACTGTCAACGACCCGCGCCGCGTCGTCACTCGCGCCATATCGCCGTCGCTGATGCCCAGCCGCCTGGCGTCGTCACGGTGTAGTTCCACGAAGTTTTCGGGTTGACGCGCCTCGATCGCGGCGGTCTTGCGGGTCATGTTCCCGATGTTGTAGTGGAACAAGGTCCGGCCGGTGGACAGGAGCATCGGGAAATCGGCGTCGGGCGACTCCGCCGGCGGGCGCGACCGGATCGCGTGAAAATACCCCTTGCCTCGGGTGAAACGGCCCGCGTGCAGGAACGGCGTGCCTGGATGGTCCGGCGCAGGGCATGGCCACTGCAGCCCGATCTTGTCGATGCGCGCGTACGAGATGCCCGCCATGCTTGGCGCGAGGGACACCAGTTCGTCCCAGATCTCGGATGGATGGCTGTACGACATGGCATAGCCCATGGCGGTCGAAATGTTGCACATGATCTGCCAGTCCGGGCGGGCCTCGCCCGGCGGCGCTACGGCCCGCCGGATCCGCTGCACCCGGCGCTCCGTGTTGGTGAAAGTGCCATCCTTCTCCGCGAAACACGTCGCGGGAAGGACCACGTGGGCCAGTTTGGCGGTCTCCGTCATGAAGATCTCCTGGCACACGATGAAATCGAGCTTCTTCAGGCTCTCGATGATGCGCGTGGCATTCGGCTCGCTGCGAACCGGGTCCTCGCCGACGCAGTAGAACGCCTTCAGAACGCCGGCCTCCGCTTTCTCGAAGTAGTCGGTACATCGCCCACCCACGTGGGTCGGGATCGGCGCGCCCCACGCCTTGGCGAACTTGTCCCGGACGGAGGGGTCGGCGACTTTTTGATAGCC
>JAQBFL010000165.1:0-3175 GCA_032123415.1 bacterium
CGCCAGGACGAGCAGCGCGGGCGCGAGCGCGCTCGCGGCCTGGGCGGCTCGCGCCAGGCGGCGAGCGTGCAGCCCGGTGGCCGCGCGCAACGCCGGCCGCGCGATCACCGCCCAGGGAATCAGCCACAGCCCCGCCAGGAAAACGCGGTCCAGAAACGCCGCGGACGGCGCGCAGCCGGGCAGCAGCGGAACCGCGATGGAGACCAGGATGACCGCGGGAATCGCGGCGCGGCGCCGGGCGTGAGACGGACTGTGCAGCGCCAGGACGCCGCCCAGGAAGCTCAGCAGCGCCAGCGCCCACGACAGCGCGCCGACGCGCCGCTCGTTCGCCATCGAGAGCCGCAACGCGGGTTCCTCGCCGAGGCTGTAGAACGTGGTCCCGCGGCCCACGGGTCCCAGGCGGATGCGCAGTCCCGCCAGCCCGTCGCTCACGGGCTTCTTCGCGACGGGCCCCGACGCGGGGGGCTGCTGCTGCTGCGGGATCTGGCTCGCATCCGGCGGCGGGGTGGATGGGGCGGGCGGCGGAGCGGGCTCGGTGGCTTGAACCCCCCAATCCGCCGCCACGATACTGTTATCCTCGGGCCGGGACTCGGACAACGTGTCGACGACCTCGCCCATCTTGAAGCTGGCGCGGTGGCGTGCCGAGGCGATGCCGCAACCGCTCATCGCGACGCAACCGCCGACCAGTCCGCGCCGGAACCCGACGCCTCCTCCCAGCCGCACGAGGCGGCGCGCGAGCGCCACAGGGGCGGGCGCCCTCGGGGCAAGCGACGGCGAATGCAGCGTGCCGTCGGCGCCCGCGAGCCGGTAGCCGCTGGGCGGGTGGACGCTCCACTGCAGATCGGCCATCGGCACGACGCCCGCGGCCGCATGATCTTCCCCGCGGAAGGCGATGGACGCCAGCGCCAGCGGAACCTGCGTCCAGAATCCCAGCGTCGCGCACGGCGTTTCGTAAACGACATCGATCTCGTGAATCCGCTCGCCGCCCGTTGACGGCAGCCCGACCAGCACGCGTCCGCCCGCCTGTTGCGGTTTGGAGACCTCGCCGTCCACCAGCAGCGACCACAGGGTCGACCCCGGCGGCAATTCGACTTCCACGAATTGCGCCTTGCCGCGGAGCCGGTAGCGGACGGAGGTCTGGCTCTGCCCCCGCGACGACAGGGCCGTCACGGCCTCGGCGCGCTCGATCAGCACGGCGGGCAGCGCGCTCGCCGCGCGTTCGATGACCTGCAGCTCGACGGGGACCGGGTCGCCCACGGTGCTGTAGGCGCCGAGCAGACGGCTGCCGGTTTCGTAGTCGGCGTCGACCAGCTCCCCGATGTCGACCGGCCGGGGGTGGTTGGTCACCCGCACGTCCAGTTCCGCATGCCCCTCCACCGCGACCATTCCGGACTGGTAGCGAACGTCCCCGGCCCGCACCAGCGGAAGCAGCACCATGCCCCGCGCGTCCTTCTCCAGCGGCAGGACAACGTCCGTGGCGACATGCACCGACCCCTTGGACGGCGCCGCCAGGGACACGCGCCATACTCTCTGCGCGCCGCGTTCCTCGGACGCGGCGCCCTTCACCTGCGTGCCCGCGCACCCGGTGACGACCAGGTTGGCAGGCGTGTTCGTCGGCAGGGAAAAGACCACGGTGCGCACGGCCGCGCGCGCCACGTCGTAGACCGCCTCGTAGCGCACCAGCAGGGCATCACGTTCGACGCGGAAGAAGGAATAGGTCTCGGCCGTGACATGAGGAGCCTGACGGCCGACCGCGGCCTGCAGCTTGCATGGGTGCGCGGCATAGGCGTAGGCCAGATCGGTGCGCACGCCGCCAAGGCCGTAGCGGATCTTCTCCCGCTCGTCCAGCGGTGTGAGAGCGTCGGCCGCGACCGGCTCGACCGTCATGTCATCCTCCGCCACAATGGCCAGCGCACCCTGTTCTTTCTCCGACCCCAGCGCCATAACGGTGGGAAAAACCAGGTCGGCCTTCTCCCATGGGTTCAGCCAACCCGGCGGCGTGTGGACGGCTGTGATCGCCAGCGCCGTGTCGCGGCCCGGATCGCACCCCGCCGGCAGGCGGACGCGGACGCGCTGCATGGCGTTGGAACCGGGCAGCAGGTCATGCGCCAGGGGTTGGCCGTCCGCCGCCTGGACGCCCGATACCGACCACTCCGCGGGCAGCGCAACGTCGAGATGGAACATCCGGTCCACGCGCGGGAGGACCGACACGCCGGCGCGCAGCCGCAGGCCCCCGTCGCCGACGGTCAGCACGGAGTTGATCGTGGCGACGAACTCCGCCGGCGCGCGGATGAAGCGCGCGCGCAGGCCGTATCCGCCGCCGGGAGCGTAGTAGGCCGCGAAGACCCGCACCGTGTCGGGCGTCGCGGGCGCGCTCGAGCGCAGGGCTTCCGTGTCGACGGGCAGCAACTGCTCCGTCTCGACACGCTCGGCTTCGAGCCGCTCGTCCAGCTCCAGCCCCAGGACGGCGGTGTGGGCGGAAACGCCCCGCGGCACGATGGCCGGGAAAGCCCAATCGCTCCAGGGCGGTTGCGCGCGTTCGGCCGTGACGTTGATCAGGATGCGCCCGAGGGGTTCGCCGCGCAGAAAGGCCGTGAGCACCGGCCGTCCGGCGCGGTCCTCGATCTCCCAGCGCGCGAGGTGATCGGACTGCACCTCGGTGACCTCGAAACCGGCCGGCAGGTCGAACTCCAGGCTTTCCACGCCGCGGTTCAGCGCCTCGAACGAGAAGGTCGCCCGGCAGGCTTCCGACGCCTCCATCAGCCGGACAACGGTCACGGAGCGGGCCGTGAGGAGGCGCTCGCTACGCCGCAGGCGGCTGTTCAGGGACATCGAAAATGAAAGCGCATCCCCGGCGGGCAGGAGTTCGAATTCCGTGCGGTCGACCGCCGCGTCGTAGCGGCGTGAAACGAGGGCCGCCCCGCCGCGGATCTCCACGTCGCCCGGCGCGGTCAGCCGCAACCGTCCCGTGCCCGCGCCGTGCAGCTTTGCCGTCAACGACTGACGCGCGGCCCCGGTTTCGACCGGGGCCAGGGCCGTCACGCGCAGCCGCCGGACGCCCGCGCCCTCCAGCACGAGGGCCATGCGGCCGTCGGGCAGCCGGATCATGGGCGCGGGCGCGCCGTCGGCGGACAGCTCGGACAGCCAGACGCCGGAGAAGCCCACCGGCACGACG
>JAQBFL010000166.1:0-2545 GCA_032123415.1 bacterium
TCCATGACGCGCTCGAGGTAGTCGGCCGTTCGCTTGCCCGGACGCAGGCCCGGAATGAAGCTGCCGTGGTCCCGTAGCTGCTCGGCCATTTCCTTCGGACGGAACTGAACCGTCGTCCAGAAGTAAGCGAAGAAGAAGATCATTCCCACGTAGCACAGCGACCAGACATAGCTGCCCCGCTGGAAGGCGTCAGCCAACATACCCAGCGTCGTGTTGCCCGAGAAGCTCTTGCTGAGCCAGTTGAACACCACGTTCGGGAAGATCATCAAAGATGAAGCGAAAATGATGGGCATCACGCCGCCGTGGTTGATCCGCAGGGGCAGGAACTGCTTCTGACCGCCGTAGACCTTCCGATGGCGAACTTGCTTGGCCTGCTGGATGGGGATCCGGCGCTGCGCCTGAGTTATCAGGATCGCCCCGGCCACAACGAACACGAACATGCCCGCCACCAATAGAATCTTCAGCGGGCCAATCTGCCCATTGCCGCCCAAGGCTTCAGGCCCCTGAGCCGCCAGCAGCATAACCGCACGCGGCAGACGGCTGACGATGCCGGCCATAATCAGCAGGCTAATGCCGTTGCCGACGCCGTATTCATCGATCTGCTCGCCCAGCCACATCAGGAACACCGTGCCAGCCGTCAGGCCAAAGATGCCCATCAGCATGATCATGAAGGTGTTCTCTTGGGTGTATTCCGGATAGAGCATCCGGTTAGAGACCATGAACTTCATCCAGAATGTCGCCTGGACGAGGCAGAGGGCAACCGTCAGATAGCGGGTGTATTCTTGGATCTTCTTCGTGCCGGCGGGGCCTTCCTTCTGGAGCTTTTCCAGACTGGGCAGGACCGTCGTCAGCAACTGCATGATAATTGACGCGGAGATGTAGGGCATGATACCCAGACCAAACAGCGTCGATTGAGACAGGTTGCCGCCGGTGAACATATTGGCAGTCTGAATGGCCTGACCCCAAATGCCACTGCTCTGCTCCATGAATTGGGCGAGCTTGGCTTGGTCCAGACCGGCAAGCGGCACATAGAAACCGATCCGATAGATGCCCAGCAGCGCCAGTGTAAACAGTAGCTTCTGGACGAGTTCGGGGATTGAGAAGATATTTTCCAGATTGCGACGGACCGGGGACGATGACCATAAGCAGAAGGCTCCGGCCAGCAACAACAGCAGGCCCACCACCACCTGAATGACAGGGACCAGCAGCTCCGATCCTGCGGCCGTCTCCTGGATCGATGTAATCGCTCCGGCAACGCCTCTGACGATCAGCCAAATCGCGCCAACAACGACAACGCTGGTCAGGACAATACGAAACAGCTCGAAGGCCGTTCGCATTCGGAAGCTCGACAGTCCCAGCAAGACCAGGGCAACGCCGCCGATCAGCCACGCCATCGAACCGGCCGAAGAGGTCCAGGCCTCGCCAGCTTTGAGGGCACTGACAGCATCCGAACCGCCGGAGGTCACCGCAATGACTCCGATGGCCGCAATTGCCGCCCCAACCAAGTTTTTCACCGTCTTAACGGTCACCCGTATGATCCTTACCGGCGTGGTCTACTACCTAAACACGTTCACAGGCGCCGCCGGCCTGCGTAATCTTCTCTTCCGCCGAGCCGGAGAACGCCGCGGCGACAACGGTCAACTTCTTGCTCAGGCCACCGTTACCGAGGACCTTCACGGGCACGGAGGCGTCCTCGATCAAGCGGGCCTTGACCAGCGCCTCGCCGTCGACGCGCGTGCCGTCAGCGAAGCACTCGAGCGAGGCGACGTTGACGATCTGCTGGGGCTTCTGGAACTGGAAGTTCGAGAAGCCGCGTCTGGGGATTCGGGCCAGAATCGGGTTCTGCCCGCCCTCAAAACCCAGACGCGTCCCGGATCCCGCGCGGGAACCCGCGCCTTTGTGTCCGCGGCCCGACGTCTTGCCGTGGCCTGAACCGGTTCCGCGACCGACGCGTTTGCGTCGTTTGTGCTTTCCGGCAGCGCTTAGAATATCATCAAGCTTCATCGAACTGTTCCTTACCTCAAGCTCACGCCGCGGAGACGGCCGACCAATTCAGCCGTTCGCAGCTTCATCAATGCGTCCAACCCAGCCTTGATGAGATTCTTGGGACTCGTCGAGCCGTAGGCCTTGCTCAACACGTTATGCACGCCTGCGAGTTCCAGCAGCGGGCGGAGCTTCTTGCCGGCGATGACGCCGGTACCTTCAGAGGCCGGCATCAACAACACACGCGACGCGCCGCATCGACCTTCGATCCGGTGGGGAATCGTCGTGCCGTCCAACGAGACGGTCTTGAGGCTCTTGCGAGCTTCAGCAACAGCCTTGGCGACAGCCTGCGGAACTTCGTTGGCCTTGCCGTAACCGATACCGACCTGCCCTGAACGGTCGCCGACAACCACCAGCGCACCGAAGCTGAACCGTCGGCCGCCCTTGACAACTTTGGAGCTTCGGTATATCTGGACGACGGTGTCTTCCAGTCCGCCTTCGTTTTCGGCGAAAGCTTCTTTGGGCTGCCTTCTTGATCTTTCAAACGCCACTGGTGGCTCCC
>JAQBFL010000167.1:0-3085 GCA_032123415.1 bacterium
AGGGCAGAAGCATCCTGCTTCACCTGTTCTTTGGAAGTTCTCAGGCTCCGGAGCGGCTGCGCTTCCGCAGCCGGAGACCGGCGCGGGAAGCCGCGCCGCTCCGTGCGCCTGAAAGGGACCAAAGATTGAGAAATGAACCAATGGAACTCCGCCCGCACGTCAGTTGCGGCTCTTGCTCGCAGCCGCCGTAAAATGCGTGCTCGATCCGTGCAGCAGCTCCGCCGCCTCCATGACCGTCTCGGAAAGGGTCGGATGCGCGTGAATGGTCCACGCCAGGTCCGCCGCCACCGCGCCCATCTCGATGGCCAGCACGCCCTCGGCGATGAGCTCGCCCGCGCCCGGACCGGCGATGCCAATCCCCAGGATCCGTTCCGACGCCGGATCGGCGAGCACCTTGGTCAGGCCGTCCGCGCGCCCCAGCGTGGTCGCCCGCCCCGATGCGCCCCACGGGAAACGGCCCACTTTGACCTCGATGCTCTTCTCCTTCGCCTCGGCTTCGGTCAACCCGCACCAGGCGATCTCGGGGTTGGTAAAGACCACAGCCGGAATGGCGCGCGGCTCGTAGACGCTCCGCTTGCCCGCGATCGCCTCGGCCGCGATCTTGCCCTCGTACGTCGCCTTGTGCGCGAGCATGGGCTGCCCGGCCACGTCCCCGATGGCGAAGATGGTCGGCTCGGCCGTGCACCGCTGCGCGTCGACCTTGAGGAACCCCGCCGCGTCGACTTCGACGCGCGTGCGATCCAGGCCCAGATCGCGTGAGTTGGGCTTGCGGCCCACCGAGACCAGCACACGGTCGAACGTCGCCTCGGTCCGCTTGCCGGCCGCGTCCTCGAACGTCACGCGCACCTCGCGCTCGCCGGCTTCCATGCCGGTCACGCGTGTCTGCGTCATGATGGCCTCGAAACTGCGCTTCAGCCGCTGGGCCAGCGGCTTGACGAGATCCGCGTCGGCTCCGGCCAGGATCGCCGGCAGCATCTCGACGACCGACACCCGGGACCCGAACGCGGCGTAAGCCTGCCCAAGCTCGATCCCGATGTACCCGCCGCCCACCACCAGCATGCGCGCCGGCACATCGTCGAGCCGCAAGGCGCCCGTCGAATCCATGACCCGCGGAGAATCCGGAAATCCCGGAATACTCGCCGGGCTGGAGCCTGTCGCTACGATGGCGTGCTCGAACGCCACCTTGACGGCCGTTCCGTCCGCCTGCGCCACCTCCAGTGAGGCGCTATCGGCAAACCGCGCCGTGCCGCGGACAAAACGTATCTTCCGCTGCCTCGTGAGCTGCCCCAGGCCGCCGGTCAGCTTGCCGAAAACCGACTCCTTCCAGGCGCGCAGTTTCGCCACGTCGATGGCCGGCTCTCCAAACGCCACGCCGAATTCTTTCGCCTCGCGCGCTTCTTCGATCACCGCCGCCGCGTGCAGCAGCGCCTTGGACGGGATGCAGCCGCGATACAGGCAGACCCCGCCGGGATTCTCCTCGCGGTCGATCAACGTCACATCCATCCCGAGGTCCGCGGCATGGAACGCTGCCGGATAGCCCCCCGGACCGCCGCCGATCACCGCCACCTTCGTGCGAATCATCTCCATCGCCTCATCCCTCCAGGGCCAGCACCAGCGGCTGCTGGAGTGCCTCGATGATCCATCCGAGAAACTGAGCCGCCTCGGAGCCGTCGATCAACCTATGATCGAACGAGAGCGAGAGCGGCAGCATCAGCCGCGCCGCGCCGCCCTTGCCGTCCGCCGGCGCCTCCTCGAACGTGTGTCCCATTCCCAGGATCGCCACTTCGGGGTAGTTGACAATCGGGGTGAAGTAGACGCCGCCGACGCGCCCGAGGTTGGTCACGGTGAAGGTGCCGCCCTCCATGTCCGCGATCTCGATCCTGCCGCTGCGCGCTTTCTGCGCGATGCGCGTGATCTCCGCGGCCATCTGCACCATGTTTTTGCGGTCGGCGTCCTTGATGGTAGGGACCATCAGCCCGCGGTCCGTACTAACGGCCACGCCGAGATTGACGTACTTCTTGAGGATCGTCTGCCGCCCCAGCATGTCGATCGAGGCGTTGAACTTGGGGAACACCTTGAGGGCCGAGGCGACGACCTTGCAGACCATGACGGCCATGGTAAGCTTGCCGCCCAGCGCCTCGGCGCGCGCGGCGAACTGCTTGCGCAGCGGCTCCAGCTCGGAGATATCCGCCTTGTCGTGGATCGTGACATGCGGGATCTGCGACCAGCTCAGCGCCATGTGCTCCGCGGTCTTGCGGCGGATGGCGGTCATCTTCTCGACCTCGATCGCGCCGAACGGGGCGAAGTCCGGCAGCGGCGGCGGGGCGGCATGCCCCGGCACCGGGGCTGACGCTTCGGGACGGCGGCTGTTCAGCTCGCGGGCATAGCGCTTGACGTCGTCCACCGACACACGCCCATGCGGTCCCGACGCCTTGACGATGTTGAGGTCCATGCCGATTTCGCGCGCAAACCGCCGCACCGATGGCGACGCGGGCACGCTGACCGTAGGCGGAAACACGTTGGGCTGATCCTCGGCGGGCACACGCGCGGAGGGGGCGGCGACGGGGGCAGGCGCCGGCTGATCCTCCGCGGGCGCGGGCTTGGCGTCCGCGGGCTTGGCCGGAGCGGCGGCGCCCACCGCGTCGTCGAACTCCATGATGGCCGCACCGACCTTAATCTCGTCGCCCTCGCTCACAAGCACGCGCGCCACCGTGCCTGCCACCGACGACGGCACCTCGATCGTGGCCTTGTCCGTCTCAAGCTCCAGCAGCGGCTGGTCCACAACCACGGCGTCGCCCGCCTTGACCAGCACCTTCGCCACCTGGATCGTCTCGATATTCTCGCCCAGTTCCGGCAAGTTAAACGTCATGGCCATGGGTTTCTCCTCCATTCCGATTCGTCGTGTTCATCCCCTGGAGGGACCGGCTCTGTCCGGTCACGATTCCGTTGTGAACGAATATCACAAATCGACATTCTTCTTTCAAGAAGAACCTCTTCGTCCGTGTTTCCTCCACCGTCGTGAACATCTCCGGTCTCATTCGCGATTGATGGTGCTTGCCTGCCGATCGTGCTTGCACAGCTCGAT
>JAQBFL010000168.1:0-5546 GCA_032123415.1 bacterium
GTGGAGATCGAGAAGAGCAACGTTCTGCTCGTCGGCCCCACGGGAACGGGGAAGACGCTGATGGCGCGGACGCTGGCGCGCTGCCTCGACGTGCCGTTCACGATCGCCGATGCCACGACGCTGACGGAAGCCGGCTACGTGGGCGAGGACGTGGAGAACATCCTGCTCAGCCTCGTCCAGGCCGCCAATGGCGACGTCAGGCGCGCGGAGCTTGGCATCGTCTATATCGACGAGATCGACAAGATCGGCCGGCGCACCGAGAATGTCTCCATCACGCGGGACGTGTCGGGCGAGGGCGTGCAGCAGGCGTTGCTCAAGATCTTGGAGGGAACCTCCGCCCGCGTGCCGCCGGGCGGCGGCCGCAAGCATCCTCAGCAGGAATATATCCAGATCGACACCGAGCACATCCTCTTCATCTGCGGCGGCGCCTTCGTGGGGCTGGACCGCATCGTCAAGCAGCGGCTGGGCCGGGGCTCCCTCGGGTTCAACGCCGAGCCTTCCGCTGAAGCCGCCATGGCGGGGACCCAGCTCGATGTACAACCGGAGGATCTGATCCGTTTCGGGTTGATTCCCGAGTTCATCGGGCGCCTGCCGGTCATTGCCTCGCTCGCGGACCTGACCGAAGCCGACCTTGTGCGCGTGCTGGTGGAGCCGAAGAATTCCATGACCCGACAGTATCAGAAGCTGCTCGCCATGGAAGGCATCGACCTGACCTTTACGGACAGCGCGCTGCGCGAGATGGCCCGCATCGCCATTCGCAGGCGCAGCGGCGCGCGCGGCCTGCGCGCCATCGCGGAGAATATGATGCTGGATGTCATGTTCGACGCGCCGCGTACGGAAGGCAAAGGGGCTCTGCGCGTGACCAAGAGCATGGTCACGAACGTGAATGCCGGGCTGCGCCCGGCGGCACGCGTGCGCAAGGTGGCGTAGTCTGGCCCGACTCGCGTGGCCGGTTCGCGGCGTCCAGCAGCAGGATCGTCGGTTTGTGGCGCGCGCGCTCTTCGTCGGTGACATGGCAGAACGTGAAGACGATGACGCGGTCCCCGACCGTTCCCTTGTGCGCGGTCGCGCCGTTGAGCATGATCGTTCCCGAGCCGGGTTCCGCGGGAATGGCGTAAGTCTCGAAGCGCTCGCCGTTCGCGAGGTTCGCGACGAGGATCTTCTCGAAGGGCGCTATGTCGGCCGCGTCCATCAGGGATCGGTCGATCGTAAGACTTCCCTCATACTCCAGTTCGACCGCGGTGACGGTGGCCTGATGCAGTTTGGACTTGAGCATCGTTGTCAACATGGGGCGAGAAACTACGCCCAACCGGCGGAAATTACAACCCCAAAAGCGGCTCAGAGCATGCTCATGGCGTCCACGTCCACCGCGAGCGTCACGCCATCCGGCGGCCGGGCGGCCGCGAGCGCCTGCCGCAGGGCAACGGCCATGCGGTGGACCGACGCGCAACGCAGAAGGATCTGGTAGCGGTACAGGCCCTTGGCGCGCGCCAGGGGCGCGGGACCGGCATCCGACAGAATGACGCCGGCCGCCTCGGCCGGTCTGAGCCGGCTGTGCAGGCTGTTCGCGAAGGCCGCCACGTTCTCCTCGATTGCGCCGCGTAGGGTCGCCATGACCACATGGGCGAACGGCGGATACGTCAACTGACGCCGGAATTCGATCTCCTGGTCCGCGAACGTCTCGAAGTCCACCCGCCGGGCCGCCTGAATGGCCGGATGGAACGGCGTGAAAGTCTGCACGATCACCTCCCCGGTGATGTCGCCCCGCCCGGCCCGGCCGGCGACCTGCGCCAGCAATTGAAACGTCCGTTCGCCGGCGCGGAAATCAGGCATGTGCAGGCTCAGGTCGGCGTGAATCACACCCACCAGCGTCACGTTGGGAAAATGCAACCCCTTGGCGATCATTTGCGTGCCGATGAGGATGTCGATCTTTCCCGCGCGGAAGTCGCCCAGCACGCGCTCGTAAGAGTCTTTGCGAACCGTGGTGTCGGCGTCCATCCGCTCGATGCGCGCGTGCGGGAAGCAGCGCCGCACGATGTCCTCCACCCGCTGCGTGCCCGCCCCGGTATATTTGAAGGAGGGATCTGCGCAGGCGGGGCAGCGCTCGGGCACCTTGCGCGCCGCGCCGCAGATGTGGCAGCGCAGCCGCTCGTCCCGGCGGTGGTAGGTGCAGGCCACGCTGCAATGGTCGCAGCCGGCCACGTAACCGCACGCCCGGCAGATGAGGGAGGAGGAGAACCCGCGGCGGTTCAGGAACAGGATCGTCTGCTCCGCCCGGTCGAGCCGCAGGCGGATCGCGTCCAGCAGATCGGCCGAGAAGACGCCGGCTTGGCCGGCGGCCTCGGCGTCCGCGCGCATATCGATCACGCGCATGTGGGGCATGGTCCGGTGATCCACGCGGTGCGGCATGCGCACCAGGCGGTACTTGCCGCGCTTCGCGTTCGACCAGGACTCGATCGCGGGGGTTGCCGATCCGAGGACGACGACGCACTTCTCGAGGCGCCCGCGCATGACCGCCACATCGCGCGCGTTGTAGCGCGGCGCCTCCTCTTGCTTGTAGGACGGTTCGTGCTCCTCGTCCACGACGATGAGCCCCAGCCTGCGCAACGGGGCGAAGACGGCCGAGCGGGCGCCGACGACAATGTCCGCCTGCCCGGCGCGAATTCGGTGCCACTCGTCATGGCGCTCGCCGTCCGACAGCCGGCTGTGCAGCACGGCCACCCGCTCGCCGAATCGTCCGACGAAGCGCTCGACCGTCTGCGGAGTCAGCGAGATCTCGGGCACGAGCACGATGGCCCCCAGAGGTGGATCGCGGTGCAGGACGTTGGAAATCGCTTGCAGATAGACCTCCGTCTTGCCGCTGCCCGTCACGCCGTAGAGCAGCACGACCGGAGGCTGCTCTTCGTCCACGGCGCTCAGAACGGCGGCCAGGGCCTCGGCCTGCTGCTCCATGAGCGGCAGCGGCTCCGTGGGCAGAATGTTGCGGTTCAGCAGAGGACCCCGACGTTCCGTCCGCGCGTGCGCCCTCAGCCAGCCACGCTTGCGCAGCGCCTGCAACGCCCCGGCGCCGACGCCCGTGCCGCGGGTCGTCTCCGTGGCGGTGGCCGGGCCATGCTCCCGCAGGAAGGCGAAGGCGCGCGCCTGCTGCGGGGCGCGTCTTCCCAACGCGTCCAGCTCCTCGGGCGTGGCCGCGTCTGGAACCGCCTCCAGAACCTGCGCCTCCTTGAAGCCGACGCGATCCGACCTTACGGCCGCCGGAAGCACGGTCCGCACGGCGGACTCCAGAGGCGCGAGGTAATAGGAGGCCATCCAGCGCGCCAGCGCGAGGAGGGACTCGGAGAGCATCGGAACGTCATCGATCAGCTCCGCGATCGGTTTGAGCGTGGCGAACTCGGACCGGTCGGTCAGTTCGATGACGTACCCCTCCGCCATGCGACGTCCGAACGGCACGCGCACCCCCGAGCCCGGCCTGATGTGCTCGCGCAATTCGGGCGGCACGCTGTAGTCGAACCAGCGGTCCAGAGACAAATCGACAACGACTCTCGCCACGGCGGCCATAAAACGGGGAACTCCATTGGGTCGATCGAACGAGACGCGCCCAGCTTAGCAGGGTTCGCGCCGCGGAAGAAGTGCGGAATCGCTGACAGTACCCTCTACGACCCCGCAAACCGCCGCCCGAGCCGGCATGCAACCGGCCAGAGGCCGAGCAGACCGGCGGCGGCCCACAGGCCGCCGCGGCCGCCTCCCGCCGCACAGAACGCAGCTTGCATCGGCAGAAGATTGCGAATCCATTGGCCGATCGTCCGCTGTGCCGCGGCGGGCGGCGCGTGCCGTGCGATGCGGCCGCCGATGGCGAGCGCGTTTCCAGCCGCCACCGCCGCCGCCGCGATGACCCAGGGCGAGCCGGCCGCCGGCAGTAGCGCGGCCAGCCCGCCGGCGACCCAGGCGCCGGGGAGCATCGCCAGCCAGCCGGGCCGCTGTTCCGCAGTCTCACCCGCCGCCACCAGTGACAGGGCCGCGATGTACCCGGCCGTCGTTCCGAACCCGATCCACACGGCCGGCGGGCAGACGGCGCCGCCGGCCGCCGCGCCCATCAGCAGGCTGCCGCCCCGGCACAGGCCCATCGTCATAACGCGCGCCATCCGCGGCAGACCGGTCCCGAGATCGTAGACCGCAATCAGTGCCAGCACCGCGATCGCCGCCAAGCCGCATGGCACTCCCGCGCCGAAGGCGAGCGCCGTGCCGGTTGCGGCGCATGCGATCGCCGCCGCCAGGACCCTCCGGCGCGACAGACCGCCGGATGGTATGGGCCGTTCGGGTCGATCGACCGCATCCAGCGGCGCATCCGCCCAGTCGTTCAGCAGCAGCCCGCAGGCATAGAGCAGCAGCCCCGCGCCTGCCGCGGCGAGCGCGGCGCGCCAGTCCGTGCCGCCCGCCAGCAGAAAACCGGCCAGCGGGTCGCCCGGCGCCGTCAACAGGTTGGGCAGCCGAAGCGCCCGGCCCCAGGCCGACCCTTGCGAATGGAGTTGACGGACTTGCATATAACGTTCCCGACCGCCCTGCCGATGTGTTCCGAATCCGATGGCTCTTCCACATCGTTCAGGGGCATAGGTTACGCAGCCTTTCTTCTTTGTGCCACCACTTTTTCGCGACCGCATTTCTCCGTTTCCAAACCGCAAGGACTGTGGCATGATTCGCCCCGTTCGACGGGACGAGCCCGTTTGCAGACGGCGAGGATTCCAACAGCGAGAACCCGTATGAGCGAGACAGCAAGCGAGACGGCATTCGATCGAGTGGCTCGGTTGCGGATTGTACCCGTCATCGCTCTGGACACCCCCGAAGCGGCGCGTTCCATCTCCGGGGGCAAGTCGGCCGCATGAAACCCGTCCGCAAGGCCGTGGTGCCCGTCGCCGGCTACGGCACCCGGATGTACCCGGCCAGCAAGGCCCTGAAGAAGGAGCTGTTTCCGGTCGTGGACCGGGACGGCATCGCGCGCCCAGCCATCCAGATCATCCTCGAAGAAGCCCGCGCCTCCGGCATCGAGGAGTTCTGTCTCGTCATACGTCCCGACGAGGAGGCGTCCTTTCGCTCGTACTTCATGGACCCACTCCCGGCGGCATGGGCATCCAAGCTGCACAACAGTGACGGGGCGCGGCGCGAGTCCGAGCGCCTGCGGGATCTCGCGTCCCGCATCTCGTTCGCCCCGCAGCGCGAGCCGCAGGGCTTCGGGCACGCCGTCCACTGCGCCCGCGCGTGGGTCGGCGGGGAGCCATTCCTGCTCATGCTGGGCGATCATCTCTACGGTTCGCCGACCGGTACGCGTTGTGCGGCCCAACTCCTGGAGGCACAGCGCCGTACGGGCGGGAACGTGCTGGCCGTCGAGGCCGTGGCCGAGGAGTCGCTGCACCTCGTGGGGGCCATGCGCGGAACCCCCCTGGCGGGCGAGGAGGGGCTCTACCGGATCGACCTGTTCCAGGAGAAGCCATCCGTCGCGTTCGCCCGCGGCCACCTCCGAACCGATGGACTGCCCGCGGGCAGTTACCTGG
>JAQBFL010000169.1:0-6658 GCA_032123415.1 bacterium
GACCGCCTTCGGGAACAGGCCGGTCGACCACACCGAACTGGTCGGCCCGTGTGTCAACCGCCACCGCTGCCCGGTTCATGATCTGCGTCATCACCTCGCGCGGCGCAACCGCGGCGCCAACGGTGCGTATGACCTGTCCGACGGCGATCGGAGCCAGAAACTCCGTGTGCAGGAAGTGCGGCACGCCGACGACGAAGTTGACGTCGCAGTGAACGAGATCTTCAGCCTCGTTGATCAACGTCCCGCGCAACGTCAGTTCGGCCGTGTCTTCGTCGATGAGCGTCAGCGTATACTCGGGAATCCACGTGATGCCCTTGCGCAGATAGGCCATGCCAAGGGTGGTGTCGGCGGGGGACCCACCGCCGTCGGAGGAAACGTGGGCGCGCAACGGATTCTCGAGAATCTGCAGTTTTGTCACGCCCTCCACGGGCACGGCCATGTTGTTGCCGTCCGTCTGGAGGACGGCGAATTCGGGACCCACGGAGACAAGCTGCCCCGCCGCGGTGCGTTCGCTCCCGTGCTGGCGGTACGTGAGGTGGATGTTCAGGAACTTGCAGGTCTCCAGGCGTGCGCGCTTGGTTTCAGCGTCGCCCGGCGCGTCGACGCCATCGAAGGCCGTCATTTCCCCGGGACCGGAGCCCACGATGTCCACGGTTTCGTCCTCGGCGTGCGAGTAGATGGCCAGGGTGCCGAAGGTCGCCGGCGGAACGGCCTCGGAGACGCACCACCCGTCGCGCAACGCCACCTTGCCCTCTCGCAGGAAAAATCCCAGGCCGTTCTTGAAAACCGAGACCGACGTGACCTTGGGCTTCCACCGGTGAGGGTTCCCCGGCTCTTCGATCCCCCGGGCCGGCGGCTCCGCCGCGAGGACCGCGGCGACGATGACGACAAGACTCATGCCACGTTTCATGTGCTTACTCCTCTTCGGCCTCTTTACTTCGCCCGCTGCTGGTTGATCGTCTGCAACGAATCGGCCCGCATGGCCTTGCGCGAGACGCTGCTCATGCCGGCGCTTTCCAGCTCCCGGGCCTGCTGCTCCATCTCCTGCGCCTTCTCCCCAAGTTCGGGGTCCCCGAACTTCTCGCCCGCCTGCCTGAGGTTCGCCGCGGACTCCGCCAGCCTGCGCGCCGCCTCCTTGTGCTTGCCCTGGTCCGCCAGGTCGATGACTTCCTCCTGCACCGCGGCGTTGAGGTTCATCTCGTACGCCTTGCGCACGGGCCGATTCACCGCTGAGGCGACTTCCGTCTCGTCCGCGCTGAACTTTGCCGTCGCCGCCGCGCCCACCGCGCCCTGCTTTCCGCTCAGGGCGTCCTCGAAGGTCACCCGCGCCGTGGCCACGCCGCGAGCCGCCCCCGCTTCGCCAGCCGGGATCTCGACCTCGATCAACGCGAATTTTTCCTGCCCGCCGTAGAGTTGCCCCAGCGTCACCTCGGCCTTGCCGTCCGTGATGCGCCCCTCCCGGCCCAGGACCGCGACCGGCTTCGCCCCGCCGTCGAAGTCGATTTCGATCCGCACCTTCTTCGCGACGACCGTCAGCACGTCGCCGAGCTCCTCCAGGAAAATGCGCACGAGGTCGGCGCTCTCGCGCACGAAGTACGTGTTGCCGTCGCTGCTGCGCGCCAGCCGCGCCATGAGGTCTTCGTTGTAGTCCGTGCCGACGCCGACGGTCGTGACCGAGATGCCTTCCTTGATCAGCGCGGCGCCCAGCCGTCCCAGCTCCTCGGGGCTGCTCGGGCCCACGTTGGCCAGCCCGTCCGAGAGCAGGATGGCGCGATGGACATACCGCGGCTCCAGGTTCTTGCGCAGCTCGGAGGCCGCCTCGCCGATGCCGCCGAACAGTGCGGTGTTCCCGTTCGCCTCGATGCCGCGAATCAAGTCCTCGATGTCGCCGGCCTTGCCCACGGCGCGGGCGGGCGACAGGGTGCGCACGCCCGAGTCATAGACCACGAGCGAAACGATGTCGTTCGCATCGAGCCGCCGCACGGCCTCGATCGCCGCCTCGCGAGCCCTGGCGATCTTTTCGCCCTGCATCGAGCCGGACTTGTCCAGCACGATGGCCAGGTTCACCGGCGGACGGTCCCGCTTGACGGCGGGGGCCACGCCCTCCAGCGAAATCTTCAGCACGGCCTTCTGCGCCTGCCCGGCAGGCAACACGCCGCGGTCCAGCTCCACGCGGCACGTTACGGCATCGCCCGTTCCGATGCCGGCCGCCGTTGCGGCCGCCATCGCAAACCCCGCCGCCATGGCCGCCATCACTGCCCTCATCGTTTGCTCCCGATTCCGCGTCTTCATGCCTCGCCTCCTTGTTGCCGCGATCGCGCGGCGGTTTACTTCTGACCGACACCATGCAAACAGAAACCCCGCGGGCGCGTGTCACCACCCCGTCACCGAGATGTAAAAAGATTGTGCCGGCGAGCCCGGGCAAATGGCGGCATCATGCCGGGAACGCCGGGCGGTTGGGAGGTAATCGATACCCGGTTGAGACTGATGGGGTGAGCCGCGCAGCGGGTCACGGTACGGTCGGAGGCGTTGGAGCCTGTTCTCTTGAGAGCCAGATTCTCAGCTTCTCGGTGTTCTTCTTGTCGAACCGGTACTTCAATTTCCCCAGCGGATGGTTGAAGGCGCGCCAGCGACGATAGCGTGCCGTGGTTCGCAAGTCTCCTGTCTCTGTTGTTGTCACCTTCAGAACGTGATGATGCTCGAATTCATGAATGCTGACGCTGACCCCCTGCTCACCAGCGGGACCATCTGCCACAAGATTCACACATTCCCAGCGTGTTTTTTTAAAGCCGTCGACATCCTCGATTCCTGCCGATCGACAGGCGATCTGCAAATATGCCTCGTCCAGCATGTGGTCCAGCCGCTCGCTGGCCAATGCCTTCTCAAGATCCTTGATTCGCTTGCGCAACGCTTTCAGCTCACTGACTTCCTTCGGGGTCTCCACACGAATCACCTTTCCAACCAAATGGTCCTTGCCGTACTTCACCGCCCATGCCTCGATCGTCCCTTGCCCGCGTATCCCATACGCGCGTTTCGCCGCTTCCATCGTCGCGAGCCGCCCCGTATCCAGCTCACGCAGAACTTGCATTTTGAACGCCTCACTATACCGTATCGCCGACCGCATCCGCACCTGCCTTTCCATGGCACAGGTGTCAATCTATGTCAGGACGGGACAGGTCATTGGATATTCCTTATTGGATATTGGATGTTGAAGAGAATCCGGGGGTGTGCTGCCCCGTGAACGGCTACGAATTCGTCAGCCAGGGGCAACGCCCCTGGGAACCGGTCGTTTCCTCCTCCACCGACCCTGTAGGGGTCGCACTCCTCTCCGGTGACAGGCGGAGTGGCACCCCTTCGGGGTGCATATGTCTCTGTTTTTCAGAAACCCCATGGTTTCACCCTGAGCTACCGACTTGCAGCCCTTCAGGCTGCCGGAATCATCCTCATATTTCCGGCCAACGTCGCAAATCTGCCTGAGCGCGGAGCGCGACAGGCAGATTTGCTGGTTCGGTCCGTCTTCATGTTTCGAGAGCCGCTGCCGCCATGGCCTCCAGGTTCACAGGCGGGACATTTGGCAGCAAGGCTTCATGGCTGGGGCTCACGATCAGGCGCGGTCCCAAGAGCCGTCGGACCCGGTGCACCTCCGCTCTGACTTCCTGCGGCGTCGCATGGACCAGCAGGTGCTGAGTGTCGATTCCTCCCATGAACGCGATGCGATCCTTGAAGTCGCGCGCGAGGGTCTCGGCATCCATGTTGGCGGCCAGGGCCTGGAGCGGGTGCAGGCAGTCCACGCCCGCAGATATCAGACGGTCGATCACCTTGTGAATCGCGCCGCAGGAATGTAAGAGAGCCTGATAGCCATGAGCGTGGGCCTGTTCGGTGAAACGCACAAACCAAGGCATGATGAACTGGTCAAACTGCGCCGGACCGCAAATCAGGTCGAGCTGCGTTCCAAAATCGTTGCCGAAGAAGAAGCCGTCCACCTCGCCTCCAGCGACGGCGAAGAAGCGTTCGTTGGCTTCGTGGTAGAAGCCGCACACCCGATCCGTGACAGCTTGGACCACCTCCGGGTGCGTGTACATCTTAACCATATACGCTTCCATGCCGAAGAGGTCCATGACGTTGTGGTAAAAGCAGGTCCAGAACCCGCTCGCACGATAGACGTCACCCGCATCACGCAGAGCAGTCAGACAAGCATCGAAGTTGAGGTACTTGGGATCGGGCCACGGGAACTCCTCCACTTCGCCCAAATCTTCGCAATCAGCCAGCGGACCGGCCTGCCCATGCCGCTTCTTGTCCAACCCTGCGTCGAATATACCGCGGCCATGCGGATCACGATAGACCCCGGGGAACCACTGCGGACATATCCAACGCAGATCATCCCCGAGCTTCCGTCGTAAGTCCTCCTCGGTCGTGGTTCCAAAGTAGGCGTGCAGGGCTGGCCAACTGTCCCCGTGGGGATTACCCAGCCACAGCCCGCACCTGTCTACCGGTGTCCCGCCGATAATACCGCGAATCCGTTCTCGACTAGTCACTGACATCCTCTCTTCCTGACCGAACGACCGCGTTCTCCGTTTGCGAACCCGCCAGGGTGAGCAATACGGAGATGCGCATTTGTTCGCCTCGTCATGTGATTTTCTCCACCGGCATGCCTTCTGCAGATGGCCATGATGCCGCGTCCGCCCTTGCTGGAATCGTCGTGATTGGCTTCATCTCTTCTTCAGGCGCCGCCGTACTTGCGCAGAAGCTCCCGCGCCTCGGCCTCGTTGGCGGGGTCACCTTCGGAGATGCACAAAATCCCGTCAGCCGACCCGATCTGTGAAACAAGCGTGTCCACAGTCCTCAGATTGCCCCAGATCTGAATGAGCTTACCGGCCGCACGGATCTTGCGGTATACCTCCGGCCACTTGGTCATATCGGGCTGCCCGTCGCCCGGAATCCACTGAACTCCTTTGAGCTCCTTGATTGACAGCAACGAATCAAGATGCGAAAGCTGCCCGATGCCGTCGAGGTGGTAGAACGCGTTACGCAGACGCTTGCATGAGGCCTCCAGTTCGGGCTTCACGAACTCGTCGAACATGTCCGGGCTGATCATATAGCAGAAATCGCATTGGAGCATGTAGTAGGGCTCCTCGGAGAATATTGGCGCCCAGGCGGTGTGCCCCGGATTGGTGGGCTTTAGGATCGAATTCAGCTCCTCAAAATGCCGCCACCAGAGGTGATGGACGTTCCATGTTTGCCGCTTCACTTCATCCGGATGATCGTACAGATCCATGATCGACTGCTCGCCAGGTCGAAACGTCGCAAGGATATCGAGGTTTCCGCCAAGGTCGGTCATGCCCAACTGTACCTGGCCCTGCCAGCGTTGCGCGGCGATCCGGTAGATGTCCTTGACCCGTTGAAACCAGACGTTGTTCGCGTCGTACGACATGCGCAGGTCCTCAAGTTCCATGTCACGCGACGGATGAAACCACACCGTGTCGGAGGCCGGCTTTGGGACGCCGCCGATGAAGGCCGCCAGCACGCCTGGCCCAAAATTCGGCCACACGGAAGGAAAGGAGTCGCCATGAAACTCCAACGTGGACAATTCATAGTCCCACCTGTCGACAATATCCTCCGCAGGAATCGACAGGTCGTACGGGGTTGAGAAACCGATGCCCTTGAGCCGCGGTTCCCGGCGGCCAGGATCGCGGCCGCCTGATGATAAGTGAATGAGCGGCCGTCCCAACTTGCCTTCCCACCACAGGCGGGAATCGCTTTTCACCTTCTCCCATCGGTCCGTGTTGAACTTGATTGGCATTGCCGTCTCCTGTGCTGGGTGAACGGCGGCGTTCACGCGCGCGGGTCACCGCGTCGCAGTGCAACGCTTGGTTGTGCAGTCTCTTCGATCCACCTCAAGCAGTTACTGGACCAGTCAAAAGGCGCGTCGAGGCCAAGGCCGTGCCCGCCTTTGTGATAGAGATGCAACTCGAAGGGTATGCCGTGTTTCCGCAAGGCGGCTGCAAACAGAATACTGTTCTCAAGGGGAACGCCGGCATCCTCTCCCGTGTGCCACAGGAAACACGGCGGAGTCTCTGCGGAAACCTGTTTGTCGCACGAAAGCTCATCAAGCAGTTCCGCGGATGGATTCTCCCCGGCGAGATTGCGCATGGAACCCTCGTGCACATGGGGGCCTTGAGATACTATCACAGGATAACATAAGATGCCGAAGCTTGGCCGCAAAGGGATCTTGCTCTCGTACCGATACCATGCGACCAGCGTGTGCGCGGCCAAATGCCCACCCGCCGATGATCCCATGACCCCCAGTTTGTCGGGATCGACGCTGAACTCGTTGGCTCGTGATCTTACCGTGGAGATGGCCGCCAGGGCGTCTTCCAGCATCGCCGGATGGCGGTAACCCTGTGAGCCAAGTCGATATCTTACGACAAAGCAGGCGACACCGGCACGGCAAAGAAACTGGGCGTAGCCCTCTCCCTCGTGTGGAGCTAGGCCTCCGTATCCGCCGCCCGGGAAGATGACAACGCCAACCCCGCTGGGAGCACTCGATGGCAACCAGCATTCGATGTTGGGGAACGGCGCCGTTTTGGCAGATTTCAGTTGTCCACGTATTGTATTCATTTTCTGCTGCACAACGTGGCGTTCAGCCTGAGCCGCGCCA
>JAQBFL010000170.1:0-5704 GCA_032123415.1 bacterium
CCGGAGAAACAGTTTCAGCGCCTCCACCAGTCTCCCCCGCTCGGCTGCGAGGCGGTCTTCGATGGGGCGGGTGTTCCAGGCCGTGACTGCATCTGTTTCTGTCTCCCGCCCGGGACCACGCAATCCGCACGAACAACAAACGGATTGGTCTAGGATGATTACTTGGACTACGGCGAGTGGTGCATTGCCACACGCGGGGCACGGCTTCATGTCAGTCATGGCCCACCTCCAGCTCGGCCAGCAGGGCGCGGGCGCGGTCGGCAATCGGGCCGGGGAGATTCGCCAGCGTGCAATCGCGGACAAACTCCACCAGATCGTCGCGGGCGTTGCAGGCATCGGCCACGTAATAGGCAACGGCGATGTCATTGGTTAGAATCCGAATCTTGCCGGGGTTGCCGCTGTTGTCGTGGAGGTTGTAGCCGACCTTCGGACTTTTGGTTGGATGCAGCGACCCATACCAAGGGAGATGCAGCGACCCATACCAAGGGAGCGTCGGCGTGTGCTTACTCATGACGCACCGCCCATCTGGTACGGCGTGCCGTCCATGTTCCAGATCCGGCCGTTGTAGGACACTCGCGCAACCGGAATGCCATCTACGCTGACCGTGCCGCCGGTCCAATTTCCTCCGCCAAGTCCGGTAGCGTTGATGTAGGCGCGACAGACGGCGGTTGCGTCTTCGATTTTCTCGATCGGAAGCGATGTACAATTGGCAGTTGGGTTCGCGTCATCCCAATAGCCACCGCTGATATCGGGGTTCGGGGCGTGTTTTAATTCAACTGTGATAGTCATGACCACACCACCCTCTGCCCGATCCGGCGGCAGCGGTCGGCCATCTCCATCAGCCAGTCGCGGTGAGCCTGGTTGCGCGTGTGCCGCGCACGACGCTCGTACCGCAGCGCATCGGCCGCCGCGCGCTGCGGGTCGGGAGTAAAGTCGGGAGTTAGGATCTTCCGTCGCGGGCGGTCTGCCCAAGGGATTGATTTGAGGTTCGTAGGCATCGCATCTCTCCTTGTTAGTGTGTACCTTAGTTATCGACACTTCGGCCTGAAACTTTAGCACTATTTCGATCAGTCCGTCAACTTCCTCCAATCTATGCCCAGCGCCCTGCCCGCCGCCCGCCAGAAGTCCAGCGACCCCTGCCGCACGCCGCGCTCGATCTTCGAGATCGCCGTGAAGTCGTAGCCCATCAAGTCGGCCAGCCCGCGCTGTGACAGCCCCCGCCTCCGTCGTGCTGCTGCAAGTTTCGTCTCGCGCTCCATCTGCCCTCCGTTTGTTGTGCATACCTTAGCCAGGTGTGGCCGCATTGTCAAGGGCCAATTTCAGGTTTATCGAAAAAAAGCCCCGCAAGTTTCCCTGCGGGGCTGGAGGTGGCGTGGGAGGATTGCTATCTGAACATCTTCTTGACGCCGCCCCACGCGTCGTATCGGGCGTCCTGCACGCCCACGTCGTCGGCCGCAGCCACGTCATTGATGAAGTCGGCCAGGTCCGGCCCAACGATGCCGTTGGCGTAGGCGTTGGAATGGCTGTCACCATCACTGTGTGCCCTTTCGTACTCGTAACGCAGGACATTCGCGTCGTTGGCGAACGCGTCGAAAAGGTTGAAGTAGTGGACGTTGCCGCCCGCGAGCGACGGGAGCCAGTCTGTGAAGGCCCGCGCGCGAGCCGCGTTGGCGGAGTTCGTCGCCAGCCGGTGACGAGGCGGGAAGCCAAGCAATATAAACGATTTGCTATAATTCTGGTTCAACTCTATCACGATTCCCGAATACCACGTCTTGTATTGATCCAGCATGGCATCGCTAGTGATATCTGCCGCCGGGTAGCAGCTCTTGAACAGGATCACGTCGTAGGAAAGGATGCTCGCCCTCACGTCTGGGTAGTATGGCGAGGTCCATAGCTGATATAGCCCGTCGGGATAGGTGTTGTCTCCGGGGATGTTGAACGACTCCCCGGTCAGGTTCCCGTCCGGGCCCATCAAGCCGATATAGTTGTAGTCGTGGTCCCAGAAGTCATGCTCGACGAGGGCGCGCATGTTGCCCTCTGCGATCAGGTTCCGGCCGGTAGAGTGGTGCAGCATGAAGACGGTGGCCGCTCTGGCCGTGGTACAAAGCGCAGCCAAAAGCAGGAAAGTGATAACTAATTTATCAGTTTTCGCGCCCAACAGCATTATCCCCTAACCTCAGTGCAACACAATAACCTAAATTTGCCCAATATGCCCGAGCTCCCGCATAATATAAGTTGACCCCCGAGGGGTAGCTTCTCTCGGGGGTCCGCAGGGGCTCGCGCCCCAGGCCACACCCGGCCGGGCGCGGCGAAAACCGCGTCCGGTCACATGACCAATCAACGGTGCCCGGGTGATGAAAGGGTAGACATGTGGGCCTTGCAAGCTCATGGACTACCAGTCCGCGCGGGTTCGAATCCCACCCCAGGCACCATTATATTAATGCCTCGGCACATATTCGTCAAGATCAAAATTTGGCACCTCGGATCGGACGACATTCCACTTGCAGAAGTGGACATATAACGGTAGTTTTTGCACCTGTATTGCAGCACGGCGGCAACTACCGGGCAGCAGCCGCGCCGACGTAGACGCCGGCCGCCGCCCCGATGGCGAAGCCGTACCGAGAAAAGAAACGCTCAACCCAGTTCGGCCGCTGATCTTCCGCAATCTTCTGGCGCTCCTGCGCATAGAAAAGGGCGATCTCCAATTCCTTGATCCGCAGGCTATCGGCCTCCGACTGCTCAACGAGCAGCACAAGATCCTCATGCGTGATCGGAGAGTGTTCACTTTCCGCGTCTTGCCCGAGCGATGGCGTCCCGCAGGCGATCCACGAAAGGACGACCAGCGCGCACAGCAGCATCGCGACGCGCTCTCTCCAACTCTGCGTCTTCGCGCGCATCCACAACCTCCCCCCGCAGTTCGGCCTCGCGGCGGTTGAACTTCATCACTTTTGGCACTATGGCCCCCAGGCCCAAGAGGACCAACAGGGGCCATATGTCTTTCAGTAGGTCAAACATCGTCCCGCTTGGCGAACTTCGCCACGGCCGCGCCGCCCATGTAGAATCCCAGGGTCCCGATGATGGCGTCCCGCGCAGACAGCGACAGGCCGCCAGTGTTCAGCACGTCAATCGCCGCGATCAGTATAAGCGCCAGCACGATCACCGCGAAGCGCCGCCATCCAATGATTCCGGTCATGTCTTGCTCCTTACTTGTAGGTCCAGACCGCCGGGCGCGGCCAGCCGTGCCACGGCTTCAGTATGTCCAAGTGGATGAACCGCTCGTCATGCGGTCCGTGCAGGCGCATCCCGACGCCCTGGAATCCAGCCAGGAACGCGCCGCCAACAAACATCCGAACTTGCGCGGGCGTCATCCCCGCCGCCGATATGTCTATCGCGCACCCGGTCGTGTGCGGCCCCTCGCCAGCCATCGAGGACGTGCTGACGGCAAGGTCATGCGCGGCGCACCGGATGGCCGATGTCACCGGGAAGGGGAAGCCCAATTCCATCCGCAGACGGACGATCATCCGCATAAAGAAGTCGTCCATCTCGGCGTATCCCAACCCGCAGCCGCACCGGCAGCGCAGCTCGTGCTTAGTGAAGTGCGCCCAGGGACTCACGGCCTCGTCTCCCGTCCTTCGCGGATCGCCATCCATCGTTCACCGTCACGGATTCGGCCGTCTAACTGCTCCATGAGTTTTATATTCCGGTTGATCATCTGTGTATTTGATTCAACCTGCATCTGGATTCTGAACCATATCCCGAGCGCGGCGAATACAACTACGACCATAGATATGATCTCTCCCAGCCTAATCTTGCGCTCAAACACGCTGCGTCCTCCAGATTGGGTGTCATTATCGGTTGTCATGGGATCATCTACCATTTCCACCAGTTCGTGCCGTCGCAATAGTATCTAACCACTTGAAGGTCTGTTGCCAGCGTATCGCCAGCCGCCCCCTCTATCGTTTCTGATGCCTCGGTCGATATGAGGATGTTATTCGCGCTCGCGTTGCCATCTCCATCCTTGATGACAATCCATCGGCCCGACACGACCTGATCTGACGACAGTCGCAGCGTGACCTCGGATGAGTCCGTCCATGTAACATGGAGGATACAGTCTCCGTCCACGAGGTCATACTGGTTCGTGTCGATCACGGTCACGGCGGGCATGACCGATACGGCGAAGTCGCGCAAGTCCTGCGGGCTTATGTCGCCAGAGGTGTTGTCGGCGAACAGGGCCAGGATATCGGCGCGCGAGCGTTCGGTATCGGTTGCCAGTGCAGCCCCGCAACAAAGGGCCGCCGCGACCACCATCAAAATAAACCGTCTCATTATCCTACCCTCCAAACCCATGTGAGAATCCATCGCTAAAGCCGGACATGGCCTTTGATTTGGACCCCGAATCTTCCTCAAGCAAGACACTCGTCACTGTCATATTGTCGAAGTCAATCTCTTTATGGATGCAGCGCATGTCGGCGATGGTCTCGCCATCTGCGGTGATCGCAACGTCAGTCACCGTGTGCCCCACGTCGTAATCCAGCCCCCGGAAGTCCTGCACGACGGTTACCTCGCGGAGCGGATAGTCAAACCCGGCCATTAGCGCGGCGATCAGTCGCGTCCCGGTATAGCACCCGCCGAATAGCCTGCGGTGCGTCGGGGCGGTGTTGACGACGAGGGGGCCGTCGATAGATAACTCGTCACCCGATAGTCGCATGATGCCGAAGTAGTTTTGCGATCCGGTCTCGGCGTAGGAATACTCCCACCGATCGGCCTGCGCGCTGGCGAGTGTCGCATCCCACTCGCTCTTGAAAACGTAGTCGGCGTTGGTGATTTCTTCGTTCGGCGTTTCGGATATCTCGGTAGGAGCGGGGCCGTGGACGCCAACCGTCGTCAGGCTCGCCATGCCAGCCGTCATCAGCACGTCGTTGTATTGGTGGTCGGTCGTGTATCTCCACGTCGTGCCGCCGCTCTTGATTCCCTCCAGGGCGGTCGTAGTCGCAGTCGGAGTTGTCCGCGCCGGCATCGTTACTTGGCCCTTCATATTGAAGCCGAACATCTCCCCGCTGTGCGACGCAATCTCTTTGAGTGATTCGATGATCTGGACGCCGACCTCTCTGGCATACCCGACCTTGGTTTTATATGTATTGCCGCCATCTGACTGATCATCATACGAAGTGTCGAAAGCGTCAGTGTCGATGAAGTCTTCGTCGAGGCCCAGTTGCAGCACGATGGACGCGATCACGTCGGCAGGGTATCCGTACCATGCGTACGGCTGATAGTGCCGCAGGTCGTGATCTCCTGCGCCGTCGGCGGACGAGCGGAAGAATACCTCAAACTTGTACCTATCGTCGTCGTATAGGCAGCAGAACGGCCAATGCCACGCGGCCGGGCCGATGACCTTGCCGTCGCGGTTCATCTCCCCGAGCTGCTTGATTTCCTCTCGACTCTGGGGCTGCGGATAGATGCCATCGGCGGCCGTGTCCTCTTTGTACTCCGCCACGCAATCGGCCGCCATCGTTATGTCATCGCCGGTGCTGTCTAGGTAGAAGTACCCGCCATTTTCGCGCGGATAGGTAGCGCCATAGTGATAGTCGCGCTGATAGATTGCCGTTATGTCGTCTATCCCGACCTCATCCCACAGGTCGTTGGGATACGCGCGCAGGACCGACGCGGAAGAGAAGTCTGGCGTCACACGAGAGCCCGCGCCAAC
>JAQBFL010000171.1:0-2828 GCA_032123415.1 bacterium
GCCCTTTTCGGCCCGCTCCGACGACACCACGGTGTCGCCGACGGCGGCCATGGCGTCCCAGCCATTCCAGTCCTCGGGCGCATGGGCCACCGCGATGGCGCCGATGCTGCTGGTCATGCCGTCGAGCTTGATCGGTGCGAAGGTCGTGCCCGCGTTCTTCGTTTTCCACAGGCCGCCGGTGGCGTAGCCGATGTAGAACTCCGCGGCGCTGTCGGGCACCAGGGCGATGGCCGCCACGCGGCCGCCCATGTTGCAGGGGCCGACGTTGCGCCAGGCGATCGAGGCGATGTCGGCCTGGGTGATCTCTCGGGAGTCGGCGGCGTTCAGAGGCGCGGCCAGCGCGAGCACGACGACAACGAGCAGGAGGATGCGGTTCACGGGGGACCTCCGGGGGTAGGATGCGGGAACAGGGTCGCCAGCATCATCTCAATAGATGCATAGAAGCGCAACCGCCGAGACTCCAGAAAAAGTGGTGAAGAAAAACGGTCCCGACGCGTCTACCCCTGGGACGACGGTGCCCGGCGGGGTACCCTGAACCACAGGAGGAACGATGGCGTTGCAGGCGATCAGACCGCACCACGACGACCGGAGCGACGACTTCGCCCGGCTCGTCGAGCGCGATCTTGACCGCGTGTGGCGTTTCCTCCGCTCCCTGCTCCGAGACCCGGACCTGGCCCGCGATCTCTGCCACGACACCTTCCTGCGTCTGCACGAGTCCCTGCGCCGCGACGAGATCCGCCAGCTGGACGACGGCCTGCCCCGCGCGGCCTACGTGTTCGCGGCGGCCCGCAACGCCGCCGCGAGCCACGGCCGACGTGCCCGTCGGCAGGCGACCTTCGGCCTGGACGCATCCGACGACATTGCCGACGCCGGCCGCACGGACCTCGCCCTCGTCCGTGGTGAACTGCGCACGGACCTGGACACCGCCCTCGCCCGGCTCGACGAGGACCACCGCGCCGTGTTCCTCCTCTCGGAAATCGAGGGTCTGCGCTACGAAGAGATCGCCGAGATCCTGGAAATCCCCGCCGGCACCGTCGCCTCACGCAAGCATCACGCGGTGCAGCGCCTGCGCCGCGACATGGAGAGGATGGGCCATGCAGTGTCATGAATTCGAGACCGCACTGGTCGCCTGGGTGGACGGAGAATTGTCCGCAGACGCAACGAGGGCCTACGAAGTCCACGCCGCTTCGTGCGGTGCGTGCCGGGCCCTGATCGCCGCGCGGCGACACGAACGGGATCGGTGGCGCGAAGCTCTGCGGGATGAGACTCCCACGGACCTGCGCCGCGAGATCCTCGTCGGACGACCCTCTCGAGCCACTCTCCGCTTCCACCCGCGGGCGTGGGTGTGGGCGGCCGCCGCCGCCGTCGTCGTCGTCGTGATGTTGATCGCGCCGTGGTTTGTAGTCGATCGTGGCGCTCCGGCCGAACCGTTCAGCCGACCCTGCACGCTCATCGCCGTCGACGTCGAGGAGGACGAGGGACGCACCCTCGTGCTGCCCGGCGGGTTGATCTGATCCGGAGGTGAATCGATGTTGAAGCGAATGCTGATGACGACCCTCGCCCTGACGCTGCTCGCCACGGCTGCCGCGGCCGTCGAGCCCGTGTCGGTGCTGCTCAACGGACACGACGAGCCCATCACATGCTGGCTGCGGCAGATGACCGAGAGCCGGTACATGCTGCAGGGCCAGAACATGGGATTCGAGGTGTTCTACGAGGTGCCCGAGAACCAGATCATCACGGTGGACGGCAAGGAGGAGATCCCCGAGTCCGCCCTGGGAACGGGTCGCCTGATCGAGTACGAGAGCTTCGAGGTCATCCTACCCAACGGCGACGTCGAGGTCTGGAGTCGATCGGCTGTCGAGAACAAGGCCAACGTCCGCACCCGTGTGGAATTCGGAGCCAAAACCCATGAGCTGCCCCGCCTGAAGACGATGGAGGCCTACGACAGGTTCGGCAACCGCCTCGAACACCACATCACGCCTCGCGATGACGGCCTCTACTCCGTGGTGATCGAGCTGGCCGTTCCGGTGGGATTCAAGGAGGACATCGACATCACGATGAAGATGATCCGCCCCGGCGCCGCCGTGATCCAGAGCGACGGGCTCTGGTCCTACACGTGGAACACGGACTTCCCGGAGGACCGGATCTACACGCGGAAAGTCCAGCTGCCCGAAGGCGCGACGTTCGTGTCCGCATCCCACAACACGCGCCCCTGGGACGACGTCCTGCCGCTGACCGTGTACTGGCGGCGCTACTGCCCGGCCGCCACGGACGATCTGATGACGATCACCTATCGGCTGCCTTGATCAGTAGCCCTCGCGCAGAAGCCAGGCGGCGAAGAACGGACTGTAAATCCGGAACTCGCCGCCTTGTTTCATCACGATCCGCTTCTTGATGAGGCCATCGAGCGCCACACGCACCGTTGCCGGCTGCCGAGTGCCGACATTCTTCATAAAGTCTTCCGAATACGGGTGGCGGCCCCCCAGCCTCGCGATCGATCGCAGCACCGACAACTGCCGTTCACTGATCATCTCGATCAACGATTCGAAACCCATCCTGTCCCGTGAGATCACTTGTTCGACCGCTTCCGCGAGAATGGTGAGATCCAGGGTTTCGCCAACGCTGCTCGTTTCCCACAGGGCGCTGCACAGTTGCTGCACATCCCCGGGGATTTCATGGGTGAATGCGAAGATTTCCGACCAGAGCTCCTCGGTGACAGACCGCTTCCCTTGTTCGAACTTTCCATCTAGATGACTTCGAAACGCCTCCTGCTCCAACGGTCCGACGGGAAGCAGAGCCGCGCTTTTGTAGAACGCACTATCCGGATC
>JAQBFL010000172.1:0-4273 GCA_032123415.1 bacterium
CTGCCGCCGGTGTCGCCAAGCGTCGGCTACGCAATCCCCGGTCGCCGTCTCCTCGCCATCCCGGCTAGGGTAGGGGGCGTCAACCCCGTCCATCCGGTCCTCTGCTTCCCAGCCTGCCACCCGCTACTGCCTCGCGAATGCCGTTTGCTTCTCGTGCAGAATGTGCCCCTCGACCCACTCGGCCGCGCCGCGCAGCGACCGCAGCGCCTCGTCGCGCTGGGTCTGCCAGTTTCGCGCCGTCTGCTTCTCCATCGCCTCAATCGCCGCCCGGATCATCGCCGCCGGTGTGGCTTGCTCCTGGTAAACCACCTTCTTGGTGCTCATACGTCGCCTCCATTTCGATTGCCCCTCACGCCGTGCCCCGGTATTGTCGCCGCCCGATGGACTCCATTACCTCGTAGAAACTCTGTCGAGCAGGTCTCGTCTCCACCGGCGTCCCGTTCACCACCGGATCCAGTCGGTCCGCATGGGCCAGAGCCCACGCCGCCCACCGCCCGACCTCGCTGCCTTCTCCGGTCTCCACCCCCTTCGCGTCCTTCACCCGTGCCGCCACGTAGTCCCGAATCACCCGGCTCTTCGCCCAAGCCTGTGCTTCTGCTAACAGCGCCGCGACGCGCGCCTCTTCCCTGCGCCGCTCATCCTCACGCGCACACCGCGCCCGGTCCTCCTCACGCCGCCGCTCCTCAGCCTTGGCCGCCCGTTCATCAGCCTCGCGCCGCCAGATTGCCGCCAACTCAACATCGTCGATGAACTGCTTGAGCACGTACTCCAGGGAGAATCGCTTGCCCTCGCGCCACGCACGCCGGGCGTTCTCGCTTGGCCAGTCCGTCTTGAGCACGAACCGACCGCTTGGGAAGCGCGGATAGAGCTGCATTCCGTATCGGCCCTTGAGGCGTTCCTCATCGGTGAACTTCTCCGGTCCCCGATGGAGCATCTCCTCAAGACAGATCGCGATCTCGCCGCCCTCGACGGTGACAATCGTTTTCGGCCACCGGGATTCCGTCACCCGCACGGTCCAGCCGCGCGCGTGACATTCCTTCAGGATCGTGTCCATCACCCGGTATGCACGCTGCCGACACGCCTTGGTGACCAGGATGTCCAGGCATCCGGCACCCGGCCGGAAACGCCCGTGCTCGTCTTGGGCGCAATCCCTGAGGACTGAGCGCGTCTGCCGAATCAGCGGATGCCAGCGCGTGACCTTCTCCGGAATCGGAATACCAAGGGTCTCCGCCGGCCGGTCATCGGGCACGTGCCCCGGGAAGGTTCGATCTCAATCACCCAGTCTTGCTCGGGGTGGGGTAGGGGTACATTCAACGCCGCCCGGTCCTCGGTGCCCCGGTTCCAGAATCCCTGGAGAGGAATGGGAATCTGATTCCGCCGGCACAGCCGCGAGAGTCGATCACTCGTGACACCAAACGACCGCGCGACATCCCGCTTCGGCTCCACCCACAAGCGTTTGTAGATCTGGGTTCGGGAAGTTGTCTTCACGCGGCCAGCCCACTCGAAGCACGTCTCAGAGCGCGTTGATCTCAGATTCGAGCGTACCGAGTGCGGCCATGATCTCCTCAAATGCCGGTCGCTCGCCGAAAATCATGAACTGCATATTCTCGTAGTCCTGCTTCACGGCGCGCATCACGTGGTCCGGAGGGATGAGCTTCATTGTGCGGGGAACGGCCAAGTCATAACGAGCCCAACCGCGGTGATAGAACTTGTCTTTGAAGGCGGTCACGGCGCGAAGCAAGTCCAGATCGGCAAACGCGCTCCGTTTGACATCGGCATGTGCCATGCGGCACAAATCGTAGTAGTGACGTGAGTAGCCAGCCGGTTGCGCGTTGCCCTCCGGACGGTGAGCCTCGTGGTGCAGGATCGTGATCTTCTCCCAGAACCGTTCGATCAACCCGAACACCTTGGACAGGGACGTCCCACCCTTGAACAGTATCTTCCGAGCCATCTCGGGGGACCGGAACAAACGGTTCAGCACCCAGCATACCCAGAAGTCCTTCTCCACCACTTCTGCCGGCATGGCCTTCAGGACGCTGGCTTCTCGGATGAAGTCCGCCCGGTCCGATGCCGGCCATGTTGCGATCCGTTCCATCAGGACTCCCCCCGGCAGATGTCCAGGATAGCCTCCCGGATCCAGCCCGTGACAACGCCCGTATCCTTAATCACTTTGGCGCGGAGATCGTCCGGTAGCCACTCCCGCAGCTTGGAAATCGTCTCGGGCGTGAGCCGGCCCGGGCCGAGCGTCTTCAGTCCCTGCACCAGCAGCGCGCTTTCCTGAAGCCGGAACCCGGACTCCTTGCGTTGGGCGTGCTGGAAGATCAAGTCCTGCTTGCCGATTCTGTATGTCCGGTTCGGACCGTCCGACAGGTACGCACACTGCCCCTGGATCTGAGTGGACAGGCGCAAAGCGTTCAGGGCGGCCATACCGGTCGGCTGAATGCTCCACCCGAACTTCCGGGCGAGCGCACGGGCCGCCTGGTCCACATCCGGGCTCAGCATTCGCTTTAGCCGCTGGCTGTACTGCGGGTAATCGTAGATCCCCCGAATCACTCGCCGGACCGTATCCTTGGCGAGCAGCCGATGCAGGGTCACGTCTATACTCGAACGGGTCCCGATGTCGCTGAAGTCCTTCGGAGAGAAGGCCCAACCCCTGCCGTTCCCGTATATCCTGCTAACGACCCTATTTTCAATGGTGTGCTTCATGTACACTTGCCTCAAGCTGTAAGAAAATGTAACCGAGTTTTCTTACAGATGCAAGCGTCATCTTGCCCGTTCTCATCGCCTGTCCTGCCTGGGCGTTGAGACGCCCCGCAGGCCAGGCTTCCTGGCTCGCCTCCCCGTCCTCCAGCAGTCGGACGGGGCACTTACGCCTCGGCCGCGGTGAGGAGGACCTTCGTCGTCCGCATAGGGAATCAGGGTCAGCCATTCACAATACACTTTACGGAGAATCAGCGCCGATCCTGCCACGTCCGCCCAGCCCACCACCACCGATCCGTCTGAATCGTCTGCTCCCGCCCCATTCCCCCTCCCCGCGGCCGCTGATCCCGTCCCCAGTTTCCAGTTTCGAGTTTCCAGTTTCCTCTCCCCTCCTCACACCTTGGCGGCCAGCCTCCGAAATCGCGCCTTCTCCGCCTCCGTCGCCGATCCCGCCGCCAGCTTCCCGGCCAGCGCCGCCAGTTCCTCTGCCGGCTTCAGCTTGGCCGTCTGCCCCGTCAGCACCTTCGGCATCGCGCCGACGAGGGCAGCCTTGAATTGCTCACGGTCTGGACGGAAATAGTGCTTCAGCACGACCTCGACCGTCGCGTGCCCGGTAACCCGTCGCACCAACTCGACCGGTACCCCTGCCGACAGCGCCAGGGTCACGAACGTGGACCGCAACGCATGCCAGTCTCGTATGCTTGCCACGCGCTGGCCCTTGCCGCGCTTGACCTGTGTCGTTGCCTTGATCGCCTTCTTGATGCTCTTGGTCTGCACCCGCAGGAACTTCTTCCCGATCATGTCCTCGACAGCATGCAGGTCGTAGGAGACGGTGCACTTCGCGTGACCGCTCGCATCCACGATCTGGCGCAGCGACTCCCCGTTGCAGTACCGCCGGAAGACATCCAGTATCCGATCCCGGCGCGGCCCGGCATCGACGCTCTCAAGGATGGCCGCCTCGCCTTCCTCCCGCACATCAGTCGCCGGCACCGGCATCTCCACATCCTCTTCCTGCCCGTTGAAACCGAACGCCCGCGCCACGATCTTCTTGAAACGCCACGTCAGGCCGTCAGGATTGTTCTTCAGGAGATCGGCGGCATCCGGGAAGACCAGCCCCCTCCTTGCCGCGGCGTAGCCTGGCGAAGTCGGGTTGCCCTTGCGGGCTTCCAGGACGGCCCTGAGCGGGTTGAAGATAGGAATCTCCACCTCTGCCCCTGTCTTGGACGTCTTGACCGTCAGCATCCCGCCATCGAGATCCACGGCCGCCCACTGAAGCCCGCACACATCGCCCCGGCGCATGCCCGTGCATGCGGCCGTCACGATCAAGGGGTACATGAACTCATCGTTGCGCGCGGCATCCAGGAGCGCCTTCAGCTCGGTATCCGTGAAGGGCTTACGGTGGACCATCTCGCTCTCGCCGGCGGCCCGGCGTCCGACGAACCCGGCAAAGGGATTGGCGGCGCCCACGGGCAGGAAGCGTTCGAAGGCCTTGTTCAGCAGCTTGGCATTGTCCCGGACCGTCTTACGGGCGAACGCCTTCTGCAGAGCACCCATATACGCACCCGCATCTTCC
>JAQBFL010000173.1:0-4784 GCA_032123415.1 bacterium
GGTCGCTGCAGCTTGGCGGCGAGGCGTACGGGGTGCGGATGTTGAGCGTCGAGTTTGGCGAAGGCAGCATAGATCCATTAGTTCTCGCGGGCGGACGTTGGGGGCGTCTTAGCGATCTGACGGTTCTCGGCAACACGAATGAGACGGAAAACGCGCACAACGTCTTCTTTGTTGGCGAGCATGGGGTGGCGCATAACATCGCCGTCTACAACGCCTGGGGACACGGCTTCGTCTCGAAATCGACGGGGCTGAGGGCCGTACATATCCTTGCCCACAACCGCAGGTATGGTGTCACCATCAAGAGCGGATGCGCCGGGGATCCTCCCGCCGCCGACAACCTGCTGCGAGATATCGAGGTAACCGCCGACAATGGAACGGGGAAGTACGGTATGATTTTCATGGCGTGTGGAGGAGAAGATATGTTCAATGTGACGGTAACCGATTTTCGGGCATCCAATCTCTATATGGGGATCGACCTCGAAGCTTCCGACGGGTCGGAAATGAGGGATGTCACCATTGACGGCGCATCGATCGAAAACTGCTCGTATGGTTATCGCAGTTACATGAGCTCGCCGGGCATTATGACGAACGTCACGCTGCGCGCCTGTGAGGCAGTTAGATGCTCTGTCGGCTACTACCAGCAGGCGCCGGGCGCCTGGGTGGACGTTGTCTCGTCGGCTGCGATCGGTTGCTCGACCCCCGTGGCCGGAGTTTTCCGAACCGCTGACATCCTGATTACGGAGTGAAAGGAGCCGCGGCAACATGTTCGCTGAGTGGATGCGTAAACGGATGGCCCGCCTGAAGGGCATGGACGCTGCGGCGCTGGGGGACTGGCATACCCGCGAGTGGCTGCATTTCAGCATCATGCTGGCCGGGCGCATCGCGCGCGGCCTTTTCGTCAAGGTGCGCCTCGGCGCCGCACCCGGGCTCGTGCTCTGCGGTCCGCGGGTCGTTCTGTATCACCCTCGCGGCATTCGCGCCGGCCGCGGGCTGAACCTGGAGGAAGGCTGCGAAATCACCGGCCTTTCCAAGCGCGGCATCGAACTGGGGACGCGCTGCACGGTCGGCCGTTTCGCAGCCATCCGCCCCACCAATATCCTGGTCGGCGAGGCCGGCGAGGGGCTCAAGATGGGCGATGAATCGAACATCGGCCCGTACGCCTATGTCGGTTGCTCGGGCTTCATCGAGATCGGCAACCGCGTCATGATGGGCCCGCGCGTGAACCTGCTGGCCGAAAGGCATGCCGCGGACCGCGCCGACGTGCCCATGAAGAGCCAGGGGGTGGAACGCTCGTTCATCCGCATCGAGGACGACTGCTGGATCGGCGCGAACGCGACGATCCTGGCCGGCGTCACCGTCGGTCACGGCTCCATCGTCGGCGCCGGCGCCGTCGTAACGCGCGACGTCCCCCCCTTCAGCGTCGTCGCGGGCGTGCCGGCCAGAGTTCTGCGCACGCGAGTGTGACGCTCCCGCGGCCGGGCGCCGCTCGCTGAGATCACGCGCCCAGACGCAGCCGCAAAAAAAATATTTTGACATGACCATTTCAGATGACTATATTGTGACATGCATGGAGTTGAATTATGACAAGCATGGCTATTAGCGTATTCAAGGCTCACGCTTTGCAGGCGGTGGGAAGGGTCGCCCGTTCGAGAGATTGTATCGTCATCACGAAACGCGGCAAACCTATTGCCCAAGTGGTGCCTTATCAGCCCTCGGAAGCAACACTTAAACCCGGCAGACTATCCGAAGCCCTGGTATTCGAGGAGGACATCGTCTCGCCCCTGAAGGAGGGAATGTGGGAGACGGCTCGATGAGGTACTTGCTTGACACTCACGTGTGGATCTGGTGGAACATGAATCCGCGGAAGCTGTCGGGACGGGTTCGAACTTTGATATCGTCGCCGCTCCGATACGATGAACTGTTGATCTCAGCCATCTCCCTGTGGGAATTCGCCAAACTTCTGGAGAAGCGTCGCCTGGCCATATCCTGCGATCCTGAAGAGTGGCTTCGCGAAGCATTGCAGATGCCAAGGTTGCGTCTTGTGCCGCTATCGCCTTCTGTCGCCTACCGGTCTACCATTCTTCCACAGCCCTTTCACGACGATCCGGCCGACCAGATTATGGTTGCCACGGCACGCGAAGAGAATGCGGCCATTCTGACGGCGGACGAGAGGATTCGGTCCTACCCGCATTGCCGGAGTGTTTGGTGAGAGCGGATTAACCCCATGGCTGACGTTCTGAAGACGGTAGGTTGCGGTTTCGATGTCGCCTGATATCTCAGTCTTCACGATGGAGCGCGCCACGCCCGCGGCGCTGCGGAACTCGATCCTTCCGCGCCTGCCGGACTGCTCGCCGCGGAAAATCCTGGTCAAGCCCAACTGGGTGCGGCACCAGGAGCATCCGGCATTCCCGATCGAGGCGTTGGTCACATCGAGCGCGTTGATCGAGGCGGTCGTCGACGCCTGCCTCGAACGCTATCCCGGCGCGGAGTCGATTCTCGTCGGCGATGTGCCTCTCCAGGATTGTGACTGGGAAAGCCTGCGGCGCGCGGCGGGCATCGACCGGCTGGAACGCAAGGTTGCCGGCCGCGCGGGACCGGCCGTCAGTTTCCGCGACCTGCGGCGCGAGCGGTTCACCCTGCGGAACGGTTTTCTTCAACCGGTCCCGATCGGTGGCGACGCCGGAGACCCCGCCGGTTACCGCGAGGTGGAACTGGGATCGGGGAGTTTTCTGGAGGCTATCACCGGTCAGCGGAACGCATTCCGCGTTTCCGACTACGACCGCCGCATCACCGTGGAAAGCCATCATGCGCGCCGGCATCGATATGTCGTGGCCGGCAGCGCGCTGGAGGCGGACCTGATCGTCAATCTGCCGAAGATGAAGACACACCAGAAGGCCGGGATCACGGGGGCTCTCAAAAACCTCGTGGGCATCAACGGCCAGAAGGGTTGCCTCGTGCATTTTCGAGAGGGCGAACCGCGGCACGGCGGCGACGAGTTCGACCCCGCCACCCCTTGGCCGGTCCGGCTCCAATCGCACCTGAAGGAGCGGCTCCAGAAACGTTCCCGCTTTCTGTTCCGACTGCTGCGGCCCGCATGGCTGGCGCTGCGCCGCGCCTACCGCATCGAAACCGTCGGCACGTCAGACAAGCTCGGCGGACGCTTCTACCGGGCCGGCGGCGCGTGGTACGGCAACGACACGATCTGGCGCATGATCTACGACTTGAACCGGATCGTCCGCTACGCGGACCGGCACGGACGGATGCAGTCGACGCCACAGCGCGCCTACGTGGCCATTCTCGACGGCATGACGGCGGGCGAAGGCAATGGACCGCTGCAGCCGCTGCCCGTCCAAACCAGCATCGTCGCCATCGCGGCGGACCCGTTCGCCATGGACATCGTCATGGCCCATCTGATGGGCTATGACTACCGGCGCATCCCCCAGTTGGCCCATCACCGCGATTTCGGGGACGCGGCGTGGGGCGCGATCGACCCCGAAGCGCTGAACGTGGAGTGGGACGGAAAACCTTTCACAGGCATCAGCGCCCTGGGCGTGCTGCGCCGGTTTGCGCCGCCGCCAGGTTGGCACGGTCATATCGAGATGGCGGGCACGGCGTGAGCGCATGGGCTCTGCCGCTGTTCCTCGGTATGAACCGCCTCATCGGGTCGCACTGCGGCGCGCGGCTGCGCGAGCTGCACGCTTGGGCGGCGCTGTCCGACGACGAACTCCACGCGCGCCGCGCCACGCGCCTGGATGAGATTCTGCGGTTCGCGGCCGCCCACGTTCCGTTCTACCGCACGCGGGTGGGAAGCGCGAACGCGCCTTTGAATGCTTTTCCAATCCTGACACGCGAAGACCTGCGCCAACGCTTCACCGATCTCATGAGCCCCGACTTGCGCGCGGAACACGACGGCGCCTCGCGGCGCGCCCGCTACGGCTGGCTGGTTGTGCGCACCGGCGGCTCGACGGGGACGCCCACCGCGGTGATCCACGATGCGGACTTCCGCGACTCCGACCGTGCGGCGCGCCTTTATGCGCAGGAGTTATGCGGTTTCCCTTTCGGCACGCCGTACTTCCGGCTGTGGGGGTCGATGCGGGACATCGACCGCAGCCGCGACGCCTGGACGCACCGCGCCATGACGCGACTCGCCGGCGAGCGCATCCTCAATGCCTTCCGCATGGATCCGGATGGCATGGCGCTTTACCTGGACCTCCTGAACTCATCCCCCGTTCATCACATGATGGCCTACGTGGACGCCGCGGCCGAGCTGGCCCGTTTCGCGCGGCGCCGCGGAATCGAGGTGCGCCCGCTGGCCTCCGTGATGGCCTGCGCGGGAACGCTGACCGAAGACCGGCGGGCCGCGATCCGCGAGACGCTCTCGCCTCGTGTGCAGGGCAAGTACGGCAGCCGTGACTGCGGCGATATGGCGTGCGAGTGCGTAGCCGGCGGCTGCCACATCTTCGCCAACCGCTGCGTGCTCGAAGTCGTCGACGCCCGGGGACAAGCCCTGCCCCCGGGACAAAGCGGACGACTGCTCGTCACCCTGCTCGATAACCGCCGGTTTCCTCTCATTCGCTACGACATCGGCGATGTCGCGGCCCTGTCGGCCGACGCGCCCTGCCCCTGCGGCAGTTCTTTTCCGAAGCTCGATCGCATCGAGGGGCGAGCGAGCGAGGTACTGACGCGGCCCGACGGCGGCGTGGTGTCGCCGGTCGCCGTCTGCCACCTCGTCGGCGTCGTTCACGACCGCGGCGCCATTCGCCGCTACCAGTTGGCGCAGGAAA
>JAQBFL010000174.1:0-3618 GCA_032123415.1 bacterium
GCCACTCGTTCAGGACGGGAGTTCGATTCTCCCCACCTCCACCAATTTTCGCCTCCGGCGAAAATTGCCACGGCGAAGCTGAAAGCGAAGCCTGGCTTTCCACATTCACCTCGGCCAGCCGGTGAAAAATGGTGGAGCTTCCTCAACCGGGCTCGAACTGTCTTCGATACTGAAAATGCGCCCGATGGCGCATCCGACTCGTGAAGTGTGGCACACTTCACGACGACGCGCGAGTGCCGACTAGCATCGGCACGAGCGCGCGCGGTTCCTGCATCCCTGTACTGTACCCCTCGGCGCTTCGCGCCTCGGGTACTATGCAGGCAGGCCGCCAGTCCGTCGGCTGACGGATCATCCTGCCTGCTATCGCGCGCACGACCGTGGTCCACAATGCCGACGCTCCTTCCCCGTCACCAATGGTGAGAGTGGTCGAGCGCTCTGTCTGCCAGACGTGGCGATGTCTTTCAACAATCCCGAGCATCTTCTCTTCCATGCGACTCGCGCTGAGGGAGGACACATCAAAGGCTCGTTCATCCGACGCCAGCATCTCCTGAGCATCAAGGCAATCATCTTCGTAGTTTACCCGCTCCTCCTTCTGCACGTTTCGCGAAACGAGCAGGCAGGAAGCATGTTGAACCTTCTCCTCGAACAGGTAGTATATCTGACTGGCAATCGCATAGTTGAGATGAACGTCATCAAGAATCAGCACGGTGTTCTCTCGATCAGCGGCTTGAATGTCCCTCCAAATGAGATCGAATGTCGTCTTCGCGTTCATCTTCCAGTAGAAAGCGGTGGCTCCCCGTTCCATCATCTGAAGCCCGACGGTAAGAGCCGTCACTGTTTTCCCCGAACCTGGGTCCCCCGTTATGAGCGCGAGGCGCTCACCGGCCTGGGATGCTAGAATCGAAACGAGATTTCGGAGCATCACCGTCACTTCAGGTAAAAAGAATGTCAGATCGCCGGCGAACAGATGAGCCTTGGGAAATGCCATACCGCCACGGCGCATGGCCGCTCTCAAGGAGACGAAATGGAGCAGTTCGGCCGGCTTGGGTGGCGTCGCGTGCGAAACCGGGAGTTGTCCCGTCTGAAACCAGTTTAGGATATCGTGGAGAACATGCCAATCGGCAGTGGCGTTCTGTGAATCACGGCGATAGTAGTAATCACCTTCTTTCAGAACGCTGCCGACGGTGCGTTTGCATTGGGTCGGTCCTCCGGTGCGAATCGGTGGGATTTCAATGAACGCAAAGGACTGCCCCTTGTACACAAGGGGTCTGAATGCGAATCGTGGCACGGGATCGCACCACTTAGCATTCACTTTGTCCTGCAGAGATGCGCCGTCAGGGATGCTTGTCAGAGGGTGCAGAACCTTGGAGGCGTCGGGATTGCTGTGGACGCCGTACACGATATACGCGGCGGTAGTGCGAGGGGTATTGCGAAAAGCGATCAGATCCTTGACAAATTCAGCGCGTTTGCGCGCGCCGTCCGGCTCTTTGTGCGAGACGGTCAACTCTCGCTTGAAATCGACCAAATCGGATTCTGGCTCCCCAAGAAGCCGTTCAAATATCTGTACATCGCGGTCGCTCATGGGGCATTTGAAGAGTTCTCGGCATCCGTCTCTACGTTGGCGTTCTGGTGCTCAATTGCTATGACGATCTCGTTCGGCGGAATGCGGGTCTTGATGGCATCCAGATAGTCCGCCCCCATCTCAGCTTCAAGCTGTTCGATCAGCCGCGTAAACGTCTTCGGGGTGCGAGAAGCGTCAATGATCTTTCGCAATGTACGGTCTGACAGCGTACCGTGGTTCTGGAGGTCATCGAGCAGCACCTTGACGAAGGAGCCGCCCGTTCCGCTGCCTATAGCCGTTGCCAGGACATTGCGCGCTTTCGTGATCAGGGATGCCGCACCCGGCGGGGCACCGTGCTGGCGGTCGGAGAGTCTCTCTTGAAGGGCTGCATAACGCGGCCAGAAATCACCCGAACAGCTCTCGCATCGCTCTGTTTCAAACGGAGTTCTGATTGCCCCGATGGCGTCCTGTAGCGAGAGATGGACGATCTCCGCGTCATCGCCCGCCGCCTGGTGCAACAGGGCAAAGAGGGTCATGCCCTTGCGGGCAAACATGTAGACACCCCCGGGGTCTCGCTCCTGCGTGGTCTTCACCCGTCCGGGGAGCTTGTCTATCTTGTCCACAATCTCGGGGTGTTTCTCGCGGATCTCGGCCCATTCCCGCTTGGCCTGCGTCAGGAAGCTCTCTTCCTCCAGCTCGTCGGGGTTTCTGCTCAGTTTCTCGAACAGGCCAGCCGGGGTCGGCTCCTCGTCCGTGTTGAATATCTTGGCGTCTTCTCCGATGGAGGCGTGGATCATGAACATCTTGTTCGCGGCTATCTGGCGCACATTGTGCTGATCCTGGCCCTGTTCGGTCGGGAAGAAATTGAAGAGATAGAGATCGTCGAACAGCTTCGTCCCGATCCGGTTTATGCGGCCGACCCGTTGGATGACCCGCGTCGGATTCCAGGGAATATCGTAGTTGATCACCAACCCGGCGCGGTTCAGGTCCAATCCCTCGGACATCTTGTCGGTTGCGAGCATTACCTTGTACTGATCCTGCTGCAAACCGGGATTGCATGCGGCATCGAAGTTCCGGCGAACCGTCTTCGCAACCGCTTTGCTCAAAGAACGGATCGTCAGTACCTCATTCGGAAACTTCTCGTCGAGATACCCCTTGAGGTGATCGACCGTGTCTCCAAACTCGCTGAACACAAGAATCTTCCGCTGCGGCTCGTCTGGTCTGCTGACCAGCTCGGAATGGTTGCCGGCAAGCACAGTTTCAATCTCGGCGATCAGTTTGCGGGCTTTGGGATCGTTCGCGATGAGGTCGAGTTGCTCGACCTCCGTTTTCACGCGTTCAAGCAGCGCAATATCGGCTGATAGGTCGGCGTTGAACCGTTCGCGCCCTTCATCGTCAAAATCCTCCGACACCTTGAACACCTGCAAGTTCCGTGGTGGAGTCTGTAGACCTTCGGGCTCCATCAGAACTTCCTGGCGTTCAAGCAGCGCGGAAACCTCTTCATCGGAGGCGTCTTCCATGTTGAGAAGCTTGTCCATAAGGTTGCGGTCCAGGACCACCAGTCCGCGGCCCAGCGGCGCGGGGATCGCAAGTCTTCGGACGCTCCGGTGTACGCGAATCAGATTGTCCAGGGTCTTGGCAAACGCCCCGAAGGAGCTTTCAAAACGACGCACAAGCAAGCGGCGAATGAACTTGTACATGTTGCGCTGCTGCGTATTTGCCAGGGCGCGGCTGTCTCCCGCATCCTCCCCGTCCTCATCATCCGACTCCCCGCCGTCCGGCACATACGCTCCCGGCTGATAGATGGCCCCGGTGAACTCGCTGTCTTCGCCGAAATACTCGCTGATAACCAGATCGTAGAACCGGCTTTGCTCCGGTGACAGCTCGTAGAACTGTTCAACCGGGTCATGCATCGTCGCGAGGCTATCCCCGATCTCACCCGCGTAGTCGGGATCGCCTTTCAGATCCAGGCGGTTGCGGCGGATCATAACCGGTTCGACCACCTGCCGGATTTCTTGAGCCAACCGCTTGCAGAGCACTTTCGCCGCCTGGCGGAT
>JAQBFL010000175.1:0-2568 GCA_032123415.1 bacterium
GATCCAGATATCGTTGGTGGGGATGAGCCGGCTATAGGCGCTTGTGTCCAGGCATACTCTCATTGCGGCCACACCTCGGCGTCGAACATTGAACATCGAACGCCCAACGTCGAAGTTCGGAGGCGAGAATTGCGTTGGCAAACCGATCCATGAGCCTTTCATCCATCGAGTTTCTCTCCGTTCGACGTTCGATGTTGGACGTTCAGCGTTCGATGTTCGAGTCTCGGCAGCGCCTTCAGGAGACGGACGCCGCGGGGGTGGGGGATGCCCTAAGGGTTGTGGGCAGCTCGTCCCAGGTGTCCGTTTCGAGCAGTGTGGTGTCCTCGGAGTCGAGTCCCTGCACGGTCAGGAGTTGACGAGCCACGGCACGCAGCCGCTCGCCATTCGCCGCGGCGTCCCGTGGCAGCGACCCGGTCTCGATCGAGTCGGCGTCCAGCATGGCGAGAATCGTCTGTATCTCGGCGACCGGGTCGCCCGGTGTGGTGGTCGGCGAGAAAGCGAACCACCCGGAGACCACGAGGGCGAGGCCCGCCGCACAGGCGGCGAGTCCGATCGCGGGCCGCGGGAAGATCAGGCGTCGCGGTGCGCGCTCATGATGCCGCACGGCCTCGGCCACGATGGCGGCTTCGACGCGAGAAGAGGGGCGCTGCGGTCGGGACGCCGCGCGAGCGGCTTCGGCGATGCGGCGAAGGTCGCGCTGGAATGCAGCGGCCTTGGTGTCGGACACGAGCATCCGTTGCAGGCGGAGCATTCTGGCCGGTGGGAGTTCATTCGTCTCGGCCAGCAGAATGTCTCTCTCTTTGCTGTTGTCGTTCATCTTACGCATCTCCCGCCGTTCGTTCCGCCGCGCCGCCCCGTTCATCCTTCAGTTCCGTCCGCAGCTTCTTCAGCGCGTACTGCATGCGGGCGAGGGCCGTGTTGATCGACACCCTCTGCACCCGCGCGATCTCGCGAAAAGGCATATCGTGTTCTGTTCTCAACGTGAACACCTCCCGCTGCTCCAGCGGCAGTTGCGCCACCGCCTGGCGCATCCGTTCGCCCAGCTCGCCTGCCACGACGTTTCCGTCCGGCGAAGGCCCCTTCGCTTCCAGTCTCTCGATCGGGCTGCGGCCCGAGGCATCCTCGCGGTCCAACGGCTCGGCCGGCTTCTGCCGCCGGCACCGGTCGATCGCGGCGTTATGCGCGATACGCATCAGCCAGCCCGCGAAGTTCTTCTCGCGAAACCGATCCGCCTTGCGGATCACGCGGATCCACGTCTCCTGGTACACCTCGTCAGCGTCGTAACGGTTGCCCGTCAGTCGCATGGCGTATCCGAACAACGCGCCACGGTGCCGCTCGATCAAGGCGCCCAAGGCCTCGACATCGCCTTCGCGGTACCGTGACAGTAATTCGAAATCCGTCATGACCTGTGGCCCTTACCCGTCGCGGCTCTCCGTGTCACTATGAAGTAACGCATGGAAAGTCGGCTTTATTGTTGCCTGAACGCGCGAATCGCTTCGACGACGGGGTTCATGGCCCAAGCGGCGCCGTGAACGATCCGCGGCAGGCGGTCCATGAAGAGCTGCGCGAAATCCCGCGCCGTGGCGTCGGTAACCGCGATCAACCACAACGCGATGCCGAGCACGTTCATCAGCAGAATGAACACGCACGAGAAGACGCGGCCGCACTCTTGCAGGTCGGGCTGGCGTTGCAGCATCGTGCCGAGGGTGAATGTGAAGTGAAACCCCCACGAGAAACCGACGATGCCGAGCCACCACAGTTCGTAGCGGGCCATGTCGAAGAACAGGGCCAGGGCGAAGTGCAGCAGGATGACAAGCACTGTGTAGAGTGGGAAGAAGTAGGGCGCGAGGGTGATGAGGAAATTGGAGTGCGAGAGGAGCACCGCGCCGCTGTCGCGACGGATGCGGATGCCGTGGACCTCGGCGCCCAGGACCCAGGCCCAGAGGGCGTGCGTCAGTTCATGGGCGATGACGTAGGAACGAAGGGGGCGGGGCAGGGAGTGGTAGATGAAGAGCCAGGCCCAAAAGCCCACGATCAGCGCCCAGGCTTCGTTGGGGACGCTGGCGTCCCCCGGCCGGCCCAGGTCGGCGGTCATGGCGACGAGCGCCCAGACCGCGGCGGCGGCGGCGGGCATGAGGACGATCCCGACGACCAGCCCCAACCCTCTCCATGGAAATCGGGCGCCTTTCTTCAGTGTCGGCTCCTGTGTTCAGTCCGGCGGATTGCTCGCCCCGACGAGATCCACGGCCGCCGCCGCTACCGTGTCCGCGTGGATTGCAGCCAAGGCCGAGTGCGCCCGCTCGCAGTCGCGCGGGACGTCGCGCGATGCGCGCACGCCGTGCGCCTGTACGACGCGGCAGGCCGGGCCCAGAGGCCCTGTCCGGGCGGGATCGGTGATGCCGAAGACCGCCACGACGGGTGTGGCGCAGGCCGTGGCGAGATGCATGCCGCCGCTGTCGTTCGTGACCGCAAGTGTGCAACGCGCGAGGACGGCCGCCAGCTCGCGCAGTCCCGTGCATCCGCCGAGGCTCCGCGCCCCCGGTCCGATATCCGAGGCCACCGCGTCGC
>JAQBFL010000176.1:0-3399 GCA_032123415.1 bacterium
TCATTCCCTCACGCGTCAACCGTTCGCGTCCACCGACTCTTCCTCTGTCCGGTCAGACGCGAACGGCGACCCTCCATAGGCGGGCAGGCAGCGAACGGATTACGATTCCCTCCGGCCATTCCTTTCTCTCGCCCCTCGCCGAACGTCGAGGGTCAGGCACGAGCTATTGCGAGTCGCCTGCACCCTCTGGTTCGGCTTCATAGCTGGTCACTACAGTAGCCTCGCTGACGGCGGACAAAGCTGTGGTCTCTCGCCGCAAATGGACGCAGCATCACCATATGCCCGGTAATAGCCGGGCTGTGACCTTCTCGCGATAGGCGGTGTAGGTCTGTCCCAATGTCCCGATCAACATCTCTTCTTCGGTGCGTATCCGTCGTACAAAGGCCATTGGCAGTGCAACGACCGCCAGCGCCGCTGAGACCCATGCGTGCAGAAACAGGGCGGTGCCAAGGTAGAGGAAGAACGCCCCCAGGTAGCTGGGATGGCGCACAACAGCAAATGGTCCACTGGAAATCACCGCTTGAGCATCCGTGACGGCAATTTCCATGGTAAAGAAGCGACCGAGCGTGAACACCGCCCAGGTTCGCAACGCCAACCCCGACACCGCCACGCTGAGGGCGGCAACGGTAAGAGGCGTCCACGCCACGCTTTGCGGATACCACCAGTATCCGAACTCGATCACGGCGGCCAGTTGCGTGCCATAGACGGTCCAAATGATCTGAGCCCCCGTCCCTCGATCTCCCGGACGGCGGACGATCGAGAACGGGTTGTAGGCAGGCTGCAGCACTGAGGCAACAGCGGCGATCATCAGCAGAACCCATGGTTTTGCCGTGGCGAGCATCATCGGGTTTCCTGAGAGGGGAAGGATCACCAAGACAAGTCCGGCCAGGATGCCTACCACCAAAGCCTTGAGGCTATTGCGTGTCTTCATGGTTCAATCGTACTCCGGATGTTCCGAGAGTCGGGTTCCGCCAGTTCTGCGTCAAGAAATCTCCACTTGAATTGAACATCGCGTTTCCCTGCCGTTGGGCTGTGCCTGCGGACGTCCTTCTCCCAGCTTTCGGCCATGACGTGTACGCAAGGCGGGCGCAATCGTCCCGACTGTCGCTTTTGGGCATACTCGACGTTGACGCCGCACAGGCAGCGGTCAAGGGTCGGTATGAGCGTCTGGCGAATGAAGTCCGGTGAGGGATCGGGCAGGAAACGCAGAAGAAGTTGGTAGCGGTTGCGGACAAGGTCGGGGACGGCGCGCCATGCCACGGGAGCGACTCCGCACGCGGCGCGTACGGCATCGAAGGCGGATATCCAGTGGTTGACGTGCAGCTTTTCGCCCGTGATGTTGAGTATATCGCCGCATTTTCGGACGAAGGCGACCAGAGGCGTGCGCCGGTAGAAGCCCCGGACTTCAACCACGTCGCCCATATCATAGCGGTATAGCCCGTTCCAGTTGGTCACGATGACCCTGTAGCGCCTGCCCACCTCGACTTCATCGCAACGAAGGCATGTCACGCCGGACGGTCCGGTCGTTTCGTCTTCCGGAACAAACTCAAAAACGTTTCCGCAGATATCCAGCACACCCGCGGCATCGCCGTCTTGTATGGGAATGGAGAACCACCCTTCGCTGGCGAGATAGCCGAGATCGCGCAGGGGAATGTTCGCGCCGTAGATGGACGCCAGTTTCTCAGCCTGGACACCCACCGTACCTCCCAGCCAACACCCTATCAGTCGCAACCGGTTCCACGAGTCGCTCGGTGTCAACGCTCCACGGACGGCGACGGCGGCTTCCAATGCTCGGGCTCGTCCGGGCTCGGGGGCGAGACACTTGCGGAAGCGGCGCAGGAGCGGGACCGGAATTCGATCCACGATGTCAGGGGCTCCCAGGGCGCCGTCGTGGATGGCCCGGATGATAGATTCCCGGTGCTTGTCGGCAACGGCCGCGATTTGCAGAAGGGTCGTGGGGTTGGGCGTCGCGATGAAGGAGATATCCCCGCCAAAACAGAACCGCGCCATCAGGTAGTACCGGCACTCGTAGTCGGAGATCTCGGAGAGCCGTGGCGGCAAGGCGGATTGACGTTGCATAACCGACGGCAATGCGCGGCAGAACATGCCGGAGGCGCTGCCGCGGGGAATGCCGGAGGGGGTGAAGCTCTCGATGGTCGCTCCCGCGGGAATGAGAAGCGCATGCTTCATAGAGTCGGGGTGATCGCTGACCATGCGGTATAACCAACGCCGCATGGCCCGGGCCGAGTTGTTCCAGCTGCGGCGAGTCAGGGGGATGAGTTTAGGCTGGCCGGTCGTACCACTGGTTTGATTGAAGGCCATCGGCTGATCGGCAACAAGAACGCCTGTTTCCCCGCGGGCCATTCGTTCTATCAGCGGGATCATGGCCTCTGGCGTGACGATCGGAACATCCCGCCTGAACTCCTCCATGTTCCGAATACCCGCAAAAATGTGCTGTCTGCCATACTCCGTCTGACCGTTGACGCGAAGAATCCGCAACAGGAGAGCATTCTGAATGCGAACAGGATCCGCCACCGCGTGCTCGAAACTGCGCCACTCGGGGAGAAGCGAGGCGACGAAGCCTCCTCTTGCGGACTTATTCATGCGGATATCCGTTCGCTTCAGCCGAATGCCTAGCGAGAACGCCATCACAAACCGTGATGCCCAGTCCGGGCCGGGTAAGCAGCGGCGCGATGCCCCCGTGACCGAAGGTGAGGCTCTCACTCGCCACGTCCTCCGTCAGCAAGAGTTCGCCGTACGAGCCTTCGACAAAGAGCACGTCGCCCAGATGAGCCGCCACATGCCGTCCGGCGGCGGATAGAATCGCCGATTCTCCCACCTGGCACCCGAGTTGATACCCAATTCCAGCTTCCCGCGCCCTATCCGCGAGCGCCAGCGTCGGGCGTATGCCGCCGCACTTGGATAACCGCAGATTGAAAAGATCGCAGGCATGCGCGGCGATAAGGCATTCCGCATCTCCGAGCGTCACCAGCGATTCGTCGACCATGACGGGGATGGGAGACGAGGCGCGAACGGCCGCAAGACCGGCAAGGTCATTTCCCGGAACGGGCTGCTCGACGCTTTCAAGGTTCACATCCGCCAGCCCCTCCAGAACATAAAGGGCCGTGTCTTTGTCAAATGCTCCGTTCGCATCCAGACGCAACGAGGCGTCCGGACCCAGGATATCGCGAACAAGGCGGATATGTTCCGCGTCTTCCCTTCGCGAAATCTTGATCTTGACGTGACGCAGGCCACCGTCCCGAATTCGCTTCGCCCTCCGTTCGGTTTCGGCCAGACTGCCCAGCGAAAGGACGCCGGAATAGGTCACAGAGGAGACGCGAGGCGGCAACACTTCAGCAAGGGAATGTGCGCCGGCGCGCAGAACACAGTCGGCCACCG
>JAQBFL010000177.1:0-2507 GCA_032123415.1 bacterium
CCGCGGCCCAGGGCAGGCGCGATGACGGAACGCACAAGCTGCGCCCGGCTGGCACAGAACAGCAGGGTCTCGGTCTCGGGATGGATCGTCTCCCCGGTCAGGTCGTGCTGCAGAATGTCACGGATGGTCTCGCCCGTGCGCGTGCCGCCTGGCTCGCGCGTACGCACGATTTCCACGCCCAGCCGCCCGAGCCGGGCCGCTAGCGCGGCCGCGTGCGTCGACTTGCCGCCGCCCTCCGGCCCTTCGAAACTCACGAACAGCCCGCTCCGCGCCGCCGCTTCCGTCATAGCCGCTTCACCTTCGCCCCCTCCGGCGTGTCGCGCACTTCCCACCCGGCGTCGCGCAACGCGGCCCGCAGCCGATCGGACTCCGCCCAGTTGCGCGCCTTGCGCGCGGCCTCGCGCGCGGTCACCAGCGCCATGATCTCCGATCCCGCCTCGTCGCCCTCGCGCTTCAGCACGCCCAGCACACGGTCGACATCGGCCAGCAGCGCGGCCACCGCGACGGCGCCGCCATCCGCCGCGCCCCAGCCCGCATCCATCGCGCGGTTTCCCGCGTGCGCCATGTCGAACAGCGCCGCCAGCGCTTCGGGCACGTTCAGGTCCTCATCCATCGCGGCGTCGAATCGCGCCTTGCCCGCGGCCGCCCATTCCGGCAACGCGCCGCCCCCGGCCGCGCCCACGGCGCGCTCCGCCAGCCGGTCCTGAAACTCGTCGAGCCGCGCCAGCGCCGCGCGCGCCGCGTACACCGCGTCGAACGTGAAGTTCAGCGACTGGCGATACTGCGCGCTCAGCAGCACGTAGCGCACCTCGCGCCCCTTGAAGCCGCGGTCCAGCACGTCGCGCAGGGTGTGGAAGTTGCCGGTCGACTTGGACATCTTCTGTCCGTCGACCACGAGATGCGCGCTGTGCAGCCAGTACTTGACGAACGGCTTGCCCGTCGCGCCTTCGCTCTGCGCAATCTCGTCTTCGTGATGCGGGAACATGTTGTCCACGCCGCCGGTGTGGATGTCGAAACTCTCGCCGAGGTAGGCCATGCTCATCGCCGAGCACTCGATATGCCAGCCCGGCCGTCCGCGCCCCCACGGCGAGTCCCACGCCACGTCCCCGTCCGCTTCGTCCCAGGCTTTCCACAGGGCGAAGTCGGCAACGTTCTCCTTCTCGTATTCGTCGTGCGCCACGCGCGCCCCCGCACGCATGCCCGACAGGTCGATGCGCGCCAGCCGCCCATACGCGGGAAAACGCGCGATGCTGAAGTAGACCGACCCGTCCTCCGACACGTAGGCCAGTCCGCGGTCAAGCAGCCGGCGGATGAGCTCGATCATCGCCGGAACGTGGTCGGTCGCGGCCGGATAGTGCTCGGCGGGCTCGATGCTCAGCGCCCGCAGGTCGTCGAAGAACATGTCCTTGAAGCGGCGCGTGTAGTCGTTCAGGCTCACACCCGCCTGGCGCGCGTTGCGGATCGTCTTGTCGTCCACGTCGGTCAGGTTCATGACCTGCGTCACGCGATACCCGCGGGCGCGCAACAGACGCCGCAACAGGTCCTCGAACACATAGGTTCTGAAGTTGCCGATGTGGGCCGCGTTGTAGACGGTGGGGCCGCAGGTGTACATCCGCGCGTGCCCCGGCTCCAACGGATCGAAAACCTCCAACGAACGGCTCAGTGTGTTGAAGAACTTCATTCCTTCCCCGAGCCCCGCGACGCACCGGCGTCGGCCATTTCCACGGTGGCCACGGCCATGACGGCAATGCCTTCGCTGCGCCCGAGAGACCCCATCCCCTCCATCGTCGTCGCCTTCACGGATACCTCATCCGCCGCCACATTCATCGCGCCCGCCAGATTCCCGCGCATGGCGGCGATATGCCGCGCCAGCTTGGGCGCCTCCGCCATGACCGTGGCGTCCACATTCAGGATCCGGGCGCCCTTGCCGCGCACGATCGCCGCGGTGGCACGCAACAGCTCCAGGCTGTTCGCGTCCTTCCACGCCGGGTCCGTGTCGGGGAAATGCTGCCCGATGTCGCCCGCCGCCACCGAACCCAGCAGCGCGTCGGCCACGGCGTGGCACAACACATCGGCATCCGAATGCCCGAGCAGTCCCAGCGGATGGTCGATCTTCACCCCGCCGAGAATCAGCCGCCGCCCCGCCACAAGGCGGTGCGCATCGAAACCTATTCCAGTGCGAATCATAGCGCCTGCACTCTACCCGACCTGCCCGACAGGGACAAGAGCTTTCACCACGAAGAGGAAGATCACGAAGGGTAGGGCTTGCCAGGCCCTGGATCGGTCAACGATTACGGGCGACGATTACGGATTACGAGGAGAACTCTATCCGTCGTCTGTCGTAATCATCGCCCGTAATCGTTTACCGGTCCTTGATCGCCCACGATGGGAATGTCCAACAGCCAACAAGGAACGCCCAATGTCCAAGTTGAGATTCAGGCCGGCTCCAACCTTGTTCGGGCGCTTCCGGGTTTAGCGTGGGATTCTCTATTGATGAATGGCGCTGG
>JAQBFL010000178.1:0-7361 GCA_032123415.1 bacterium
GGCCACCCCCACCGCCGCCAGGCGCCATGGCGCGCGGCGCGACCGCCACGCGAAGTGCGCCGCGCCCGCCGCGCCGGCGGCCATCGTGAGCCACCCGAGGAAGATCGTTCCGTCCAGCCCGCCCAGGCCGTGCGTGAACACGCCGCGCAGACGCGGCGAGAAATACCGGACCGTGTTCAGATCCCGCCCGCCCGCCATGTCGGAGGACGCGATCAGGTGGTGCCGCCAGAGGTGGTACGCCACGATGGCGGCCATGAAGACGGCCAGCCACGGCGCCACCCGCCACCAGCGGCGCCATGGCGCGCGCGCGGGCGGCGTCAGGCACAGGCTGACCCAGGCCAGCAGCGGCAGGTTCAGCGCGGCGAAGTAGAAGACGTGCAGGTCGCTCCACCCGCAGAACAGCAGCGCCAGCCCGAGCCAGAAACCCGCCGCGGGGCGGGCCTCCCGCACGGCGGCATCGACGCCCCAGCCGATCAGCGGCAGCCACATCAGCGCCATCCCGGCCGGACTGCCGCCCAACAGGCTGACCCAACGGAACGGCAACGCGATCGACACGGCCACACCCAGCCCCAGCGCAGCCGGGGAGCGCGTGAAGCGCCGCAACCACAGCCACGTGAACGTCATGCTGAGCCAGATCGATAGCCAGCCGCAGAGATTCCACGCCAGCAGCCGGTTGCCCGTGGCGCGCGCCAGCAGCGCGTAAACCGCCGACATCGGCAGAAAATACGCGCTGGGCCGGAACCCCGTATGCTCGGGGCCGGTGCTGAATTCGTAGGGATTGTGCATGGGCGGAATCCGCCCGGCGAACATGTCATGCACGAGATCGAAGTGGTAGAGCAACTGGAGGTGGTCGCCCGGAATGGCGTAACGCCAGGCCGGGGTCTCGATATTGTGCGCGGAGACCGGGATGCCGCGCGTGATGAAGCGCGGCATGGGCCACGCGAACCATCCCCAGACCGCGAGCGAGAGAGGCAGGAACAGGAGCGCGCCACGCGCCGCGCGGCCGCCATGTCCCGGCGCCCCCCCCATCCCTTCCGCTGTCGCTTCCGCCGCCATGCCGCGCGCCCCCTTTATTCCCGGTCGGTCACGGCGCCGAGGGTCGCGGAACTCACGAGCCTGGCGTACTTCGCCAGCAGGCCGCGGCGCGCCCGGGGGCGCGGCGCGCGCCACAGGGCGCGCCGGCGCCGCAGCTCGGCCCCAGGCACGTCCAGCGTGATCGCGCCGGCTTGCGCGTCGATCCGGATCGGGTCCCCGTTGCGCACCAGCGCCAGCGGCCCGCCCACGGCGGCCTCCGGCGTCACATGGCCGACCACGAACCCGTGACTGCCTCCCGAGAAGCGGCCATCGGTCACCAGCGCCACGTCCTGGCCCAGTCCCTTGCCCATGATCGCCGCGGTCGGCGAGAGCATCTCGCGCATCCCTGGGCCCCCCTTCGGCCCTTCGTAGCGGATGACCACGACATGCCCCTTGCGCACCCGCCCCCCCAGGATCGCCGCCAGGGCCTTCTCTTCCGACTCGAAGACGATGGCCCGCCCCGCGAACCGCACCCCCTCCTTGCCGGTGATCTTCGCAACCGCCCCTTCGGGCGCGAGGTTTCCGTAAAGAATCGCCAGGTGCCCCGTGGCCTTGATCGGCCGGTCAAGCGGGCGGATGACATCTTGCCCCTTGGGGTACGGCTTGACCCGCTTGAGGTTCTGCGCCAGCGTGCGCCCGGTCACGGTCAGGCAGTCCCCGCGCATCAGGCCCGCGTCCAGCAGCGTTTTCATCAGCGGCAGCGTGCCGCCGATCTTCACCAGCTCGGCCATCACATACCGGCCGCTGGGCTTGAGGTCCGCCAGCACCGGCACGCGCCGGCCCACGCGGGTGAAATCGTCGAGGCCCAGCTTCACGCCGGCCTCATGCGCCATGGCCGTGAGATGAAGCACGGCATTGGTCGAGCCCCCCAGCGCCGTGACCACGGCGATCGCGTTGAGAAACGCCTCCCGCGTCAGAATATCCGAAGGCCGGATGCCGCGCCGGATCAACGCCATGACCGCACGGCCCGCCGCGCGGCTGTCGGCGAGCTTCGCGGGCGAGACCGCGGCCTGCGCGGAGCTGTTCGGCAGGCTCATGCCCATCGCCTCGATCGCCGAGGCCATGGTGTTGGCCGTATACATCCCGCCGCACGAACCCGCGCCCGGAATGGCGCAGCCCTCGATGCGGGACAGCTCCCTGTCGTCGATATCCCCGCGCGCGTGCGCGCCCACGGCCTCAAAGACGGAGACGATGTCCACGTCGCGCCCGCGATGCCGGCCGGGCAGAATCGTGCCGCCATAGACGAACACCGCGGGCCGGTTCAGCCGCGCCATCGCCATGAGACAGCCCGGCATGTTCTTGTCGCAACCGCCCAACGCTACAAGCCCGTCGAACGCTTCGCAGCCCATCACGGCCTCGATCGAGTCGGCGATGACCTCGCGCGAAACCAGCGAGTACTTCATGCCCTGAGTGCCCATCGAAATGCCGTCGGACACCGTGATCGTGTTGAAAACAACCGCCTTGCCGCCCGCCGCGTTGACCCCGGCCTCCGCCTCGCGCGCCAGCCGGTCGATGTGCATGTTGCAGGGCGTCACCATGCTCCAGGTGGACGCCACGCCGATCTGCGACTTGCGGAAGTCCGCCCGGCTGAAGCCGACCGCGTGCAGCATGGCGCGACTGGCCGCACGCTCGACCCCCTCGGTCACGGCGCTCGAATACTGCCGGCGGCACGAACAGCCCGCGCGCTTCATCTCACTCGATCCTCCGCCCGATCAGGCTCATGAATTCCAGGCGAGTCGCATCGTCGTCATGGAAGCTGCCCAGGACGGACGAGGTCGTCATGACCGAGTTCTGTTTCTCGACGCCGCGCATCATCATGCACAGGTGCTTGGCCTCGATCACCACGCCGACGCCCTCGGCCTGCACCGCGTCCTTGATGGCGCGCGCGATCTGGGCCGTCAACCGCTCCTGGATCTGCAGGCGCCGCGCAAAGCAGTCGGCGATGCGCGCCAGCTTGCTGACGCCCAGCACCTTGCCGGAGGAGATGTAGCCGACGTGGCACTTGCCGAAGAACGGCAGCATGTGATGCTCGCAAAGGCTGTAAATCTCGATATCCCTGACGATGATCATGTTGTTGGCGTGCGACTCGAAGATGGCGCGGTTGACGATGCTCTCGATGTCGGCCCGGTAGCCGCTGGTCAGGAAGGCCAGCGCCTTGGCCACGCGCTCGGGCGTCTTGAGCAACCCATCGCGCTCGGGATCCTCCCCGATCTCACGCAGCAGTTCCCTGTACAACTCGGCCACGCGTTGTTCGTTCATCGCGATGTATGCTCCCGTTCGTCTTGCCTGATCAGGTGGCGGCACTTGGCCTCCAGCAGTCGTACCTTGATGTCCTGCTCGGCCACGGTCCAGGGCCACGGCTCAGCCGCTTCCGCGGGCTTCTCGGTTCCACGCTCCGAACCGGCCAGCCGCAGACAGGTCAGAAACAGGTCGACCCACGCCTCGCAGCCCCCCGCCCGGTGGCGCAGCAAATCCGCCGCCGACAGCCCTGCCTGCCGCGGTTCGGCGCAGGCCAGCTTCGCCGCGCCGTCGGCCGTGGGGATATCCAGATTCTCAAAGGCGTCCCAGATGCGCTGCAGCGACTGCGGATGCCCCAGCGGCAACCCCTTCAACGTCCGGCACAGCGTGTGGAGCACGGTGTCCTGCGGAGGCTCGGTCGGGGCATAGCGCGGGATGAAATACAGGTTGAACCGCGTCTCGCGGCACTCGCCGATGTCAAGCGCCAGGTCCGAACTCTCCAGGAACCAGCGCACGCAGCCGACGGCGTCGAACACCCCGCCCGTGGGCCGGTCGGACTCGATATCCCGCACGATGCGCCGGTGTTTGCCTGCCGGGAACGTGAACTCGCGGGAAAACAGCATGCGATTGTCCGCCTCGCCCGTCAGCCGCATGCGCACGGGAAACGGCAGGGCTTCCTCGACGCCGATCTCGACGTTCAGAATGGGAATGCAGAAGGACCCCTCGAACAGCGCGGACGTGGCGTGCCGCGGCGTCCACTTCTGGCTGCCCGCACGCAACATCGCGCCGTTGTCCAGGCGCAGATCCGTGTTGCCCGTGAACGTGACGCTCAGGATATCCGCGCGCGCCGCCCGGAAAGGCTGATGCGCATGGCCCGCCGAGGGCCTCGCCGCGGTACCGGGGGGCTGTTCGTCGCTGTGTCGCCAAAGTTTCATCGTCTAGCGGCCCGAATAAGACGGACCAAGTCATACCGTCGCATCCCGCGGAAGGATTGTCAAGCGGCGAAGGTCACGGGGTTAGCGTTGAGATGCCCCCCGCGCGCCCCTTGGCGGGCGGTGACGCCTCTGGCCCATCACCCGTCGGAGAGGGCCTTCTCGATCGCGTTGGTGACCGCCGGGTCCAGCGGCTTGTCGCGGCTGCCGAAGCGGGCCACGACCCGTCCTTGCTTGTCGACAAGGAACTTGTTGAAATTCCACGCGATCTCTCCGCCGAACTCGGGGTGGATCGACTTGTCCGTCAGGAAGGCGTAGAGGGGGTGTTGGTCCTTGCCCGTGACGGACATCTTAGAGAACATGGGGAACGTCACGCCATACGTTGTCGAGCAGAACGCCTTGATTTCCTCATCCGTCCCGGGTTCCTGGCCCATGAAGTTATTGGCGGGGAAGCCGAGAATCGAGAAGCCGCGTTCCTTGTACGTCTCGTAGAGTTTCTGCAAGTCCTCATACTGCTTGGTGAAGCCGCAGCGGCTCGCCACGTTGACGACCAGCGCAACCTGCCCGCGGTAGCGCGACAAGGCCACGGCGTTCCCGTCGATGTCCTTCATCTCGAAGTCGTATACGTTTTTCATCGCCTCTTCTCCTCCCGCCATCGTTGCGATGGCCGTTGCCGCGGCCAGCAGCACGCTCAGGGTGCGCCGCCGTATGTTGCGCTTCACGACTCCGTACCTTTCTTCGTTTCGCCCGGCTCCGGCCGGGCGCTCGTCGCCTGGTTCTCAACCACTCTCACGGGGAACGGGGCCGTGTCGCTGCCGGCATAGAGCGTGCGGTGCGGGAAGGGAATCTCGATGCCCTCCCGGTCGAAACGCTCCTTGATGTCTCGCATGATGCTGTTGCGCAGGTTCAGCATGTCCTGCTTCTCGAACCACACACCGAACAGGATATCCAGCGCGGAGGCGCCGAAGCCTTTGAACAGAATCAACGGCGCGGGTTCGTCCAGCGCGAAGGGGTTGCGGTCGGCGATCTCGCCCAGCACCCGCATGACCCGACCGATGTCCTCCTTGTAGGCGACGCCGAGGTCGATGTCCAGGCGGCGGATCGGGAAGCGGGTGACGTTCGTGAACTCCGTCTTGATCAACGTTTCGTTGGGCAGCCGCACGAAGCGGTTGTCGAACGTGCGCAGCTTGACCGAAAGCAGATCGATGGAATGCACGACGCCCGACGTGCCGCCGACCTGCAGCACGTCGCCCACCTCGAACGGCCTCTCGACCACAAGGAACAGGCCGCTGATCAGGTTCGACAGGCTGGTCTGGGAGGCGAAGCCGACCGCCACGCCGACAATGCCGGCCGCGCCGAGGACGGTCATGAGTTTGAAGCCGACCTCGTGCAAAAACATGAGGATTAGAATGCCCGTTCCCGCGTACTTGAAACCCTTGGTGGCCAGCATGAGGGATTGGGGGGACAGCTTGCGGCGCAGCGTCCGGGCCAGCATGGATGCCGCGGCGTGGACGGCCGGGATCATCGCCAGCAGAATGCCGGCCCGCACCAGCATGGGCAGGTTCTGTCGGAACCAGACGGCCAGCGTGTGGAGCGTCTCATTCATGGGCGAAAGTCCTCAGATTCGCGAAGGTCCTGTCCAGGATGCTCTTCTCCGCGGGATTGCGTGGCGCGGCAATCCGCGGCGCCCCATCTCCAGCCCCCGGAGGCGGATGCGAGGCGTAGGATACATGGCTGAGCGCCTCCTCGCCACGGTAGGATACGGTGGCGGCATCGGCCCAGAGCGCCGCATCCCCGGCGCGGTAGATGGCCATGGATCCGACCTGCAGGCAGAGCCTCTCGAAAAAGAGCGGAGACTGCGCGGTGTTGACGATCTCGATCGGGCAGATGGCGCGGCACGGCTCTTCGCCAAGCTCGGAGCTGGCGCGTCGGGCGCGCGAGCGAAGCGCGTAACAGGCGATACCCTGGGTCGGATCGCCGAACCACGAGTTGGACAGAACTTCCGTGGGTTCGTCCGCAATCTGCAGTTCGGACCCCGCGGGCCCGTCGGCGACGAAGACGCGCACCCACACGGGCACGCTGACCAGAAAGTGCGTCGAATGCCGTGGCGGTATATGCACGGGAGAGTCAGGTCGCACGACGATCGGGCGGGGCGGCATGGCAGGCTCGAAACGCACGCGATCGCCCGTGCGGTCGACCGTCCAGCGCCGCCAGGGCAGGTCGCCGGGCGGATATTCATCCAGGACGGTCAAGCCCGGCGCGGCAGGGTTCTGCTCCGCGCATGGCGCGACACGCCACTCGTGCTCCTGGCGCACGAGGTGCAGACGCAAACGCCCGCCCTGCCACAGCAGGGCGCGATCGACATCCAACCTCGTCTCGCTCCACAACATACTGCCGGCCGTGAGTCCCTTCCTGTCCCTGGTTGTCCGCCCGCGGGCGGCGGGGCGCCGCCAGGCAACCCGTGAACGGTCGACATTATGCCCGCCGCGCCCGCCGCGCTCAAGCCCAAAGGAATCGTTTGTCGTGCAGGAACCTTTCAGGGACCTTTCATCTGCGGAAGCTCTAGCCGGTTAAGGGTGGCGGTTAAGAGGAGACGATGATTCGATGACGCAGCGTTTAGGGCATGAGAAGCTGATCGTCTGCCGGAAGGCCATGGACTTTGCCGCCCTTCGGACCGGCCTTCCATATACTGCTGGTACCTGCGCCGCCCCGCCTGGAGGGTGCATCCGCGCTCATCTTGACGCATCCACCCCTACTCTGCTACCGTTTCCCCCGTGAAAGCGCTCGTTCAAGCCGGTCCCAGCGGGCGGATGCCCGCGCCGCCCGAAGAGCGATTTCTTATCAGTCTATCAGTCCCAGCGAGGCGCAGCTGACGCCGGACCTCTGGGGCCGCCGGGTGTTTCGGGAGTAGCCACGTCGCCGGACGCCGCGCCGGAAACACAGGCAGAAGGAGACGCCATGAAAGCGCAGAAGTTTCAGGAGAAGAACGAACGCATCCGCGCCGATTTCGCCGCTTTGAAGAAGAAGGACCCGAAGCGCTTCAAGAACAACCTCAATCTCTCGTGGTCCAACTGGGGCTTCGGGCTCGAATCGCTGGCCGACTCCGCCGCGCGTCTG
>JAQBFL010000179.1:0-6460 GCA_032123415.1 bacterium
GCGGTCCGCGGCGCCCGGTGCGGGTGGCGCTCGCCGCCGCGCCGGTCAACGCCGGCGACGTGTTTCTCTATCACAAGACAACGCACCGCCGCGCGTACGAGGAGGCCGCGGCGGGCCGCCCCGGGTTCGACGACGTGATCCTCGCCAACCGCGACGGCGAGGTTACGGAATCCACGGTCGCCAATGTGCTCGTGCGGATCGGCGGCGCCTGGTGGACCCCGCCGGTGGCCTGCGGCCTGCTGGCCGGCACGCTGCGCGCGCGGCTCCTGGAGCGCGGCTGCGTGAAAGAGCGCCGTCTGTCGGTGTCGGACCTGCTGGCCGCCGAGGCCGTCTGTCTGTGCAACTCGGTGCGCGGCGTCTATGCCGCGTGCCTTGTCGCGCCGGGGGCGATCTCCTGACGCGGATCACGACTCGATGTCGAGGATGCGATCGTCGGGTTGGGACCCGCCAACCCGGAACGTCTGGTACGGCACGGTTCGGTATTCGCTGACGCCCCGGAGCTTGTCCAGAATATCCGCAATGTCGTCGACCGCCTTCTCGCAGCGTTCGAAGTCATCGGTGTCGGGGGCGCTTGCGGCGTGTTTCTTGAGCATATTCAGGTGGATGCGCAGCACCGTGGCCGGCTGCCCGATGTGATGGCAGGCCGCGCCCAGGCTCTCGATCATGATGCGGTGCCGTTCCGCGTCAACCAGCGCGCGCGCCTGGGCTTCGATCGTATTTTGCAGGCGCCGGACCCTGTCCAGCTCGACTTCGAGCGCCTGCACTCTGCCGCGCAACTGCCGTACCACCACATTCATCGTCTGTTCGATGGCGTTGAGGTCGTCCTCGGGGTCTTCCAGTCGAATCTGGTCGGGAAAGTCCCCGGCCGCGATCTGTTCGAGGTAGTTGCGCAGACGCACAATGTTCCTGGGGTAGCGGCGCAGCATCAGGAAGCCGAGCACGGCGAGGAAGAAGGCGATGGCCGTGACGATCAGGGGCGGCCAAAGAGGCGCATCCCGATCCGCCCACTGCTGGTTGAACGCGATGAAAACGAAACAAAGGAGCGGGATGATGGCCACCAGGGTTATAGCGACCGCCAGGTGGCTTCGTGAGCCCTGCCGGTTCAACGACATTGAAAATGCACGCGATCTCACCTGGCCGCCCTCGTTTCTCGCGGTGTATGACACTCTCTTGCATAGCGCATTAGCGCGGGGTTAGCAATAAGAATTGCACCCTGCAAGGCTTCGTTTCACGTCTGCGTCGCGATTCCGAGCAGCTTCTCCTTCAGGGCCCGGTAGCGGCGCGTGGTGCGCGGTCCGAGCAGCGCCTCGCGGTGGTCGAATCCGAAGGCGCGGCGCTTGACCGCCAGGACGGGGGGCGCCTGGATGCGCTTGGCCACGGCCATGCCCTGGTACTGATTCCACCAGCGCTCCAGGTCCTCGACAAAGGCGCGCGGTCCGTCGAACAGCGCGTCAATCGAGCCTTCGTAGCCGAGCCGGGCCGCAAGCGTGCCGTTGGCGTACCATTCGAGGTTCTCCTCGGGCGTCGCGCGGTTCCACCACTCGACCCACGAACGGAAGAGGCAGTCGTGGTAGGCGTACTGCAGCGGATCGCCCTTGCCTTCGTCGACGTTCTGGGCTGCGCTCAGCTCGGCGGAGGGCACGAGGCCGAGGCTGCCGTCGGGAATGGCTTCGGCGGCGTAGACCTCGGCGTTGAGATCGCGGGCCAGCGCATAGACTTCCGTCTTCCACAGGTCCGCGATGCCGGCCAGATAGCCGCCGAGATCGCCGTACAGTGTGGTGTAGCCGACGGTCGCCTCGGACTTGTTCGCGTTGCAGGTGAACACGCCGTCGAACGCGGCGGCCAGCGCGGCCAGCACGCGTGCGCCGCGGTCGCGGGCCTGGACGTTCTCCAGCATGAGCCCCGTCAGGTTCAGCGTCCGGCGTAGGCGGCCATCCGCGGACGCGGCCGCCAGGCCGTCAAGTTGGCGGCGGGTGAGGGAGACGCTGTCCTCGATCGGTACTTCGGCGTACAGACACCCCAGATTCGCGGCGAGCCGGCGTGCGAGCGAGATGGTGGTCGATGAGTTGTAGCGGCTCGGCAGGTTGACCAGCAGCAGGTTCTCCGGCGGCAGGATGCGCGCGTACAGCGCCGCGACGACGGCCGAATCGATGCCGCCCGACGCGCCGACGACCACTCGCGACACCCCGCACTGGGCCATGAACTTGCGCGTGCCGTAAAGCAGGGCCTCGCGGATGTCGGCGATCGTGTCGCGCCGCGGCTCGACGGGCTGGCCGAACGCCGCGCGCGGGTCCGCGGGCAGGTCGAGCGTCAGCGTTCCTTCCTCGAAAGGCCGTCCCAGCGCGAGCGCGTGGCCGTGCGTGTCGTAGACGCAGGACGCGCCGTCGAAGGTGTAAACCGTCTTGCCGATGTTCTGGACGCCGACGTGATTGGCGTAGACCAGCGGGAGCCCCAGCTCGCGGGCCTGGGCGGCGAAGACGCGGTGGCGCTTGTGGTTCTTGTCCGCGGTATAGGGGGAGGCGCTGGCGTTGATCAGCAGGTCCGGGCCGTGCGCCGCCAGCAGGCGCAGCGGCGAGACGCCGTAGTCCGCGTCCCAACCGTCCTCGCACAGCACGCATCCCAGACGCCCGCGCGAGGTGGGCACGGGCGTCGCCATGTCCGCGAGGGCGCGGCCGCTTTCGGCGGCCAGACGGCGCAGGTCGTGGAAGTGGCGGCTTTCGTCGAACTCCCGGTAGTTCGGAAGCAAGGCCTTGACCACGAAGGGGTACGGGCCGCCCTCGGGGCCGACGAAGCGGCCGTCTTCGGCGACGTACAGCGCGTTGTACTTGCGCACGCGGCCGTCTTCGTTGCGCCGCGCCGGATCGACGCCCACGCTGCCGAAGATGCACACCAGGCCGCGGGCGGCGCGGGCAAGCTCCTCGTGGCATTCCTCGCACTCGCGCAGGAAGGCCATCCGCTCCCACTCGTCCGCAACCAGGTAGCCCGGCACCGCCATTTCGGAGAAGACGAGGATCTCGACCCCGTCGCGCAGGGCGTCGGCCACGTACCCGAGCATCGCGGCGGTATTCTCCGCGGGGCGGCCTGGAAGCACCTCGCATTGCGCGACCCGCAGACGCGGCCCGCCGGACGGCTTCATGACTCCTTGCCCCATCGCTGTTCCTCGATGCGGCGCAGGCGCTGGAAGAACCACAGCAGCGTGAGCGCCATGGCGCCGACCACCAGGAGGCTCGACACAAACATCAAGACATTGCCCTTCATGGCGCGACTATACCGCGCAGCTTACCCGCCAAACAAGCGCGGATACGTTCTTTTTGGGACCGTCCCTGATAACCCTCAACGATGACGACCTGCAATTCCTTCATCGAGCGCACGGTGCAGTCGGCGGCGGCACTGCAGTCGCGCGCGCCGGGGTTGTGGTAAAAGCAAGTGGCCGTGCCGGCGGCGCGGCCGCACTCGATGTCGTGGATGTAGTCCCCGACCATGAGAGCCGCCGACGGGGCGATGCCCCAGGTCTCGAGCATGTGCAGCACGGGGCCGGGGTGCGGCTTGAGGAACGGGAAATCGCGCGTAACGACGGCGTCGAACGTCAGGCCGTAGCGTTCGCAAAGCGCATCCACGCTGCGCTGGGCGTTGCGGGTCAGCAGGCCGATCCGGACGCCGGCCCGGCGGCAGGCGGTCAGCAGGGCGCGCGCGCCGGGCTGCAGACGCTGGCGGGGAATGGCCTCCTCCTCGTGCCTGGCCACCGTGGCCCAAGCTTTCTGCTGCTCGTCCGGGGGCATGCCCAGGATGTGGGCGGCTATGTCGCCCGCCCCTGCACCCAGCTCGCGGCGCATGGCGTCAAAATCCAGGACGGGGCGCGTCAGCGTCCCATCCATGTCGAACACGACGCCCTCGAAGGGGAAGCGCTTCACCGGGACGTTCTTCACGCGATCTCCTCTCTTCGTTTTCGTGCCTTACACCCGCCGGGTGAGTCTCCGGCTATGGCACGGGAGGGTAGACGGCTCCGTTGAGGGACGTCAACGCGGCGAGGCTGCCTATAAAGTTCGCGTGGCGCTCGGGGTCCGAGATCCATAGCGCCTTGAGCGGCGCGCCGTGCAGGGGCGCGAACGAGTTCGCCGCCACGCCGCGGCACCGCAACGCCCCCAGCGGCATCGCCTTCAGGGGCGCGAGATCCACGACCCCGAGGTTCTCGATGTCCAGCCCATGCAGCGCCATGCCCCGCAGCGGCCACAGATCGGTCACGGCGGACCCGTTGATGTTCAAGTGCTTCAGCGGCATGCCGATCAGCACGCTCAGGTCGGAGAGCTTCGTGCCGTCGGCCACCAGCCAATTGAGCTTCAACCCCTTGAGCGGGGTGAAGTCGCTAACAGGGGTCTGCCCGATGTCCAGCGCGTGGAGGCCCGTGAGCCGAGTCAGAGGGGATAGGTCCGACACGCCGGTCTTGCGCAGCGCCAGCGTGGCGAGGGGCATGGCGGCAAAGGCGTCGAGCGACCGCACCGACGTGCCGCTGATGTCGAGCCAGCGAAGCTGTAGCTGCGCCACGCTGCCGAGGTCCATGGAGCCGCAGTTGCGCATCTCCAACCGTTCGAGCTGCATGGTGCGCACCGATGTCAGCCGCCGGACGGCGGTGTCGGAGATGTCGAGCCGTCGCAACGGCATGGCCGACACCGCGGCCAGGTCGATCACGGAGGTGCCGGCAATATTCAGTTCCTCCAGCGCCATGCCGCGCAAGGGCAGCAGGTCGCGGACTATCGTACCGGAGAGATTGAGCGTCTTCAGCCGCATGCCGCGCAGAGGGGAGATATCGGCCACGCGACAGTTCGTGATTTGCACGGATTCCAGGGGCAGCCCCCGGAGCGGCGCCAGATCGCGGACGCCGGCTTCGACGCCGGTCGGCGCCACGCAGCTCAGGTGGCGCAGCGTGGTCAGTGCCGCCAGGGGGCCAAGGTCGACCACGGCGGGGCTCGAGCTGATCGAGGCGGAGAGGGGCAGCCCCTCGCCGTCGCTCTCGATCGTGATGGCCTTCGTGGACATTCCGGGGTTCTGTCTGCACATCAGCGCCGTGACGGCGGCTGCATTGTCCTTGATGCCCTGCAGGTGCCGGGGGAGTATGACGCGCGGCAGCGTCGGCACCGGGACCGACGGCTCGGGGACGCCGGACGGGGCGGCGACGACATTGGTTTCCGATGCCGCCGAAGCCGCGCCGTACGATGCCTCCCCCCGGTCCACGCGCGCCAGGAGCGCCTCGCTCAAAGACGGCGGAACGGTGGCGAAGAACTTGCGGGCGTGGCTGTAGGCGTGGGACCGGAACGCCATCACGCCCTTCATGAGGACCACCTCGGACCGTGCATCGTCGCCCATGCGGGCCAGCTTCTCCCGCATGGAGAAATCCTTCAGGCCGAAGGAAACGGGACGGCTGGCCGAGCCGGATCCCGCCAGCAGCACCTGGTCGCACAGGACGGTGTCGGCGCTCACCTCGCGTACTCTCACCGTCACGGGGCCGGCCGCCAGATACACCACCAGTTCGGACCCGCGCTGCTCGCGAAACGATTCAATGATGGCGGTGTCGACCCCCGCGGCCCGATCCAACAGGGCGGTCGTCTGGTAGAACGCCTTCTGGTCCGCGGCGGCCAACGCGGACCGGTCGGTCGCTTTGACGGCATCGCGGGCGCCCTGGAGATCATCCGCAAGCAGCAGGTCGGCGACGCGCCCGGCCAGCGCGGGCAAGATCGAGGAGGCCGGACCTTCGGTGTCCGGCGGGACGGGGGCTGGAGTTGCCGCCGCGCGCAGCTCCGCTACGCGGCCGGCCCGCTGCTCGCGCGTGGCCTCGGCGAATGGCCCGGCATAGCTTTCGTACAGGGCGGCGGCCTCCTCGATACGGCCCTCCTGGCGCAACGGGCGGCTCAACTCGTCCAACTCCGCGAGAACCTTGAGTATGCTGGCGGTGTGTGACTGCTGGAGCACCCTCAGCCGTTCATGCAGCAGGTCCTCGTACGGGGTGCCGGCGACCTTCCGCATGACGTCCTCCAGCCGGGTCAGGTTGTCCTCGATCCCGGCGGGATGGTTGTCGACCCATGCCACGGCTTCACGGTAGAGGTCCGCGCATTCGCGCAGGCGATCCGTGGCCGAGGGCGTTGGTGCGGGAACGATCGCCGGAGCGGGGGTGACGGGCGCCGAAGCCGGCACGGGGGGACGTGCGTCGATGAACGCGTGCCGCACCACCCACCACGCCGCGCCGCCCAGCAAGGCGGCCGCGATGGCCAGTACGATCCAGCGGGCGGGGGAAACCTTGACTGCGAGCCTGCGGACGCCGCGGCGGCGGGCCGCAGCCTGGGGCGCGGCGGCCGTGCGGCTGACGTGTCGCACAGTGCTGCTTACCGCCGACCGGAATCCGCACTTGGGCGGACGGCCCGCCTTGACGCGCGCAATCTCTTCGCGGACGGTCGCCCAATCCGCCATC
>JAQBFL010000180.1:0-8537 GCA_032123415.1 bacterium
TGGCACAGCTCCACCATCAGGACCGTCGACCACGCGACGAACTGCAGCTCGATCTGGTAGACGTCAAGTTTCTCGTGATCCAATGGGTGCTGCACGGCGGTTCCCTACCTTTCTGCCTTTCCGATCCGACGACGACGACGACGACGAGGACGAGGACGAGCGGAGCCATCCGCCCTCTCCGTGGCCTTCTATCTCTGCATATTGAGCAATCTCGTCACTAGAGTAAAGGGGATACCCAGTTGGCTGTGATACGTCCGTTCGCCTCAGGGCCGCTGCCCCGCCGCGAATCTTGCCCGCCCCGCCTGGTCGTAGAACAGCGGCAGATCGAGGGTATCCGTCGTGTCGAACCGCCGTTCGGATGCGAGCTGCGGGTGCCGGTCGAAGGGCTCCAGGTCAAGCTTGTACAGACGGCCTGTGACCCGATCGACGATGTCCGGCACCGTCCGCCGGTCCAGAATGGCCCAGTGCGCCGCCAGGACTTCCGTGCCACGCGCCCCCAGTGCGCCATCCGCGGCTAGACGGTAGCGGTACACAACCAACGTCCGCGGGTATTCTCCCAGGTCTTGCGGATCCGGCGCCACGGTCTTCTCCAGAAGCTCGGCCTCCAACTCGACCCGCACCACCGGCGTCCGATCCCTCAACCGCCGCGCCAACGCCGCAAATCTCGCGGCAGCTTCCTCGGGCCTGACAAACCGGTTGTACACCGCCACGCACTCCGCGCGCCCGGCCCAGTCGCGGCCCCCATCCTGCTCGTCCCCCAGCAGCAGACTGTGCGGCTCCCAGTTGCTGAAATCGCCCTGCACCGCGGCGCTGGTCAGCACCTCTTTGCCGTCCCGGTACGCCGCCAGCAAACCCGGCGCATAGGTGACGACCAAGTGCGTCGGTCGCCCCGCTTCCACTTTGCAAAGCGCCACCTGCGGCGGCAAACCGTTCGGCCCTGTCCCCGTCGTTCTCAAACGAAGAACAAACTCGTCCCCCTCCTGCCCCAGCGTGAAGTTGCGCGACGACGCCGAACTCGAGAACGTGACAATGCGCGCCGGCCCCGCTTGGGTGGGTTTCTCTGCCGTCACCAGCACCTCCACGGTCAACTGGTTGCTTGCGCGACACGCCTGGAGCAGCGCGTCATCGACATCCGCGGCCAGAGCCGCACCGCTCTCCAGATCGAGATCGTGAAACCGGCCGAACCTCGCCCCACCCCGCAGTCGGACACGGCAACTCCGCACCATGCTCCCCTCGGCGTCGAGAATCTGGTTCGCGGACCGGCCGTTCTCCCAGAGAAACACGAGACCGTCCATGCGCAGAGGCCAGGCGTCGACCCGCACACCCGCCGCCTCCGTCGGGGCAACCTGCTCGATCAACTTATCCCGGTGCGCGGCCATCGCATCCGCAACGGACACCGCCTCCCCGCCCTCCACCCATGCGTCGGGGTAGAAATCGGCCTTCCGGTTGTCAGAGACGCGCACCCATTCCTCCACGGAGGTCAGCTCCGGACCGAACCGCCCGATGTAGACTTCGACGCCCTCTCCGCCGGCGAGGATGCGGTTTCCGCCGCCGCCCACCTTGTACGGGCCGGTCATCACCATGAATCGCGGATGGTTCGACCATCGCGGGTGGTACACCTCATAGCCCTCGATTCGCTCCGCTTGGTTGATGCAGACGCTCCACGATCGCGATGACAGCGAATCGAACATCATCACATTGCGATGGGGGCCGTCAAAAACCCACGCGATGTAGCTGTTGTCGGGAGACAGAGACGTCCAGCACCCATCGCCGAACTTGCGCCAACGGCGCGCCGTCAGGTCGGCGATGCCGGCATGGGCCCACGGAAACATGCCGGCCGCGCGCGTGCCGTCCGCGGATACCTGGAAGCTGTCCACGTCCGTCGCCGTGGCGTCCCAGACGGTTTCACGGCGGTCCGGAGCGTCGAATCGGAACCGGAAGATCGGATCGTTCTTACCCCGAAGCTTGTCGTACGCCGCCTTGGCGTAGACCCAATCCGCACCCGTCGCCGGATCGTTCCACACGTCGATCGCAAACCCGTCCGCAAGGCGCTTGCGGTTGCGTCCATCGAAATCCACGCGGTAGATGCGATTCTCGATCTTGTTCGAGAAGACGATTCGACGGCCGTCCCGCGTCAACAGCGGCTTGCTGTAGTTCGATGGTTCCGAAAGGATGACGCGCTCGCCCCGGCCGTCCTCCGTGTCAAACCCCATCAGGATGAGGTTGGACTCCTCGGCGAATACGTCCCCGCCGCCGCCATGATCCTGCACCCACGTCAGGCGCGTCGGCGCACCCGTCAGCGCACGTACCTCACGCCCGCCGTCAACTCGGGCACAGGCCAGACCGAATAGAGCCGCCGCAAAGCTCAGCAGTGCACAGGCGATCGATCGAGGCGAGGCCAGCATCACACGAAGGTGTCGATCTTGGCCTTGAGAGCCGCCTTGGAAACAGCCCCCACCATCTGCTGCGCAACCTGGCCGCCCTTCATGATCAACAGCGTGGGAATCGAGCGAACTCCGAACTCCCCGGCCAGTTGCTGATTCTCGTCCACATTCACCTTCGCCACGCGCAGCTTGCCGTCATACTCAGCCGCAATCTCGTCGATCGTCGGCGCGATGGCCCGGCACGGACCGCACCACTCAGCCCAGAAGTCGACCAGCACGGGAAGCGTCGACTCAACGACCGCCGATTGCCAGTTCGAACCGTCAATGTGAATGACCTTATCGCTCAGCATCCGTCTTCTCCATGTTCGATCGATGAAAACCAAAACCACGTCCCGCCGCCGTCGTCACTTCGAGGGTCCGACCTTCCCCGGCCATGCAAGGTCCGTCGATGGCGCTCCGTAGGAGAGTTGCGTGAGCGAGACATTCGGGCCGAACGCCTGGGCCGTCAGCGAGTAGATCAGCACACACAGAACGAGCGAAGCCGCGATTGCCGACACAAGGAACATCACATGCGGAATGTCGGTCGCCCGCATGCCCGCGCCGCCTTCGCCCTTTTCAGATCGCGCAATGGACGTCTTCAGGTCGATGCCGCGCGCACCTTCCGACCTCTTGACGCGAATCGTCTTGCGCTGTGTAGTCGACGGTCCCTCCGCCTCCATATTCTTCGGCAGCTCGGAGGTCTGGCCGGGATTGCCCTTTGCCTCGATAGCCGACGTATCGCCCTTGCCCGCGGCCTTGTTCTGCCCTACACGCACCGTTGCCGCTTCGCTCGGCTTCTTCAGACGGATCGTCTTCGGACCGCCTTCGGACCCGCTATCGGGCGCCAGAGCAGCCTCCAACGAGATCCGGGATGTCTTACGCTTCTCGGCCGACGACGTGTCCGGAGGCGTGGCGGGAATCGGCGGCACAACGATCCCCGCGCGGCTGACGCGTTCCTGAATCCCGGCAGCAGGTTTCAGCCGGATTGTCTTGGGCATCTCGCTGGTCTGCTGCCTGACGGCCGCGTCCAGCGAGATGCGGGACGTCTCTTTCTTGGGCACAGCCGGAATTCCGTCCCCATTCCCATTCTGGGCCCCCATCACGATCTTCGGAGGAATCTTCTGACCGGAACCGCTGTCTGTTGCTTCTGTCATGTTCTTGCTCCGTGCGATGTTGAACCATAGCCAACGTTGAACTTCACTGTACTCGATCCACCGCGGGGCGGTCAACCGCAAAGGTCAGACCTCCATGAGATCGGATTCCTTGCCCTTCTGCGCATTGTCGATCTTCGCGATGTAGTCGTCGGTCGACTTCTGCACATCGTTCAGCGCGGAGTCCCGCTCGTCCTCGCTGGCTTTGCCGTTCTTCTGCAGCGCCTTGATGTGCTCGTTCGCCTCGCGCCGCACGTTGCGCACCGCAATCCGCGTCTCCTCCGCCAGGCGCCGCACGACCTTGCCCAGATCGCGCCGCCGCTCCTCGTCCAACTCGGGAATCGGCACCCGGATCAGCCTTCCGTCGTTCAGAGGCGTCACGCCCAGATTCGCTGCCAGAATGGCCTTCTCGATGTTCGGCAGCGCACTCGGGTCGTACGGGCTGATCACAATCAATCGCGTCTCCGGCGTGGAAATGTTCGCGATCTCGCGCAGCCGCGTCGGCGCTCCGTAGTACGACACCTGGACGTTCTCTACGAACTCGGGGGACGCCTTGCCCGTACGCACGCCCAGCAGCTGTTCATGCAGGACGCGCAGGGACTTCAACATCTTGTCGTCGACCTCCAGCAGGACTTCGTCCACTTCTTCGTATTCCATCGTGTTCATCTCCTTCCCTGGTCGTCCGGACCGGAACCTCGCACCGCCCGGACGCGCGCAGCTTCATTCAGGCCGTCACCAACGTTCCAATCCGCTTGCCGAGCACGACGTCTTCCATGACCCCCTCGCGCAGGAAATCGAAGACGATGATCGGGATGCGGTTCTCCATGCACAGGGAGAACGCGGCGCCGTCCATGACCTTGAGGGAGCGGGTCAGGGCTTCGGTGTACGTCAGGCGCGTGAACCGCCTGGCCGTCCGGTCCACCATCGGGTCGGCCGTGTAGATGCCGTCCACCTTCGTCGCCTTCATCAGCAGATCGGCGCCGATCTCGCTCGCGCGCAACGCGGCCGCGGTGTCCGTGCTGAAGTACGGGTTGCCGGTGCCACCCGCGAAAATCAGAACGCGCCCCTTCTCCAGGTGACGCAGAGCACGCCGCAGGATGAAGGGCTCCGCCACTCGCTGCATGCTGATCGCCGTCTGCACGCGGGTCTCCAACCCCAGACGCTCCAACGCATCCTGCAACGCCAGCGCGTTGATGATCGTGGCCAGCATGCCCATGTAGTCCCCCGAACTGCGATCGATGCCGCGCGCCGCCCCGCTGACACCCCGGAAGATATTCCCGCCGCCCACAACGATCGCCACCTTCACGCCCAGTTCCGTCACCGCCTTGACCCGCCCCGCGATGGCCGCTACAACCTCGGAATCGATGCTCAGCGCCTTCTGCTTGCCCTGAAGGGCTTCGCCGCTGAGCTTGAGAACCACTCGCTTGTACTTCGGCTTCTTGCACGCCACCTTCTTCGCCATGTCGGTTCCATCCTTGAATTCAGAATTCGCCGCTCCACGTCCACCAGTCCTCACCCGATCGGCTCACACAATACCCCAAGCCGCCCCGCGTGAAAAGACCGAAAACTTTTCGTTTGCGCCGGTTTCATTTCTGGTCTATATTTGCGCAGTGGTCGCTATGAGAGGTTCGGTTCCCGCATGACGGCGGGGCCGGGGGGATAAGGCGCGGGTAGGTGACGGTATGAACGACGACCAGATGTCCGTGGGAGAATTGGCCGAGTACCTTGATCTGCCGATCGAGACGGTCTACAAGTATGTTCGGTCCGGCAGTCTCCCCGCGGTCAAGGATGGCCGGCGCTGGTCGTTCAGCCGACGGGAAATCGATGCCTGGATCGAGAAGAACCGCAACTCCGAGGCTGGGGCCACGCCCCGAATCCTCATCGTCGACGACGAACCCACTGTTCGCAGCGTTTTCGCAGCCTGGTTGCGCCACGCCGGCTACGAGGCCACCGAGGCCGGCGACGGCGTCGAGGCGCTCGCCGCCCTGGAACAGGACGACTACGATTTGGTGTTTCTCGACCTCCAGATGCCCAACATGGACGGCGTCGAAACGCTCAGGCGCATCCGCCGCCAGGAGAACCCGCCCGATGTCATCATCGTCACCGGGTACTACAACGGCGCACTCATGGATGACGTGCTCGCCCTCGGTCCCGCGCATGTCCTGAAGAAGCCGATCGAGCGATCTCGCTTCCTCGAGGCGGCCGCCATGTACGTGCGACAAGCCGCTCCAGGCCCCGCATGACGCCGTGGCGAAGCGTCGCGACGTGACAAGTCGGAGAAGCTGAACCCGCGAACCCGTACCCGGCGAGGAACATGAACGTTGTCATTCTTTACGACTTGGATCCCTTCTGGAGTCAGGAGGCGCAAGCCGACGCCGAACGGGAGACGCGACGCCTGGGCAACGCCATGCGCAGACAGGGGCTCCACGTGGCCCTGACGCCCGTGACCGGCACGGATGTGGCCCGCGCCATGGCCCCACACGACCCGGCCGATACGATCGTTTTCAACTGGTGCGAATCGCTCCCCGGCATGGCGCACTCCGAGCCGGATGCGATCCGCGCCCTCGAACGCCTGTCGTTTACCTGCACCGGCGCCTCGGCCCGGACTCTACGGCTGTGCTACGACAAGGCGCGCGTCAAGCGCATGCTGGACAAGCGCCATGTGCCGACGCCGCGCTGGGCCGTCTCGCGCACGGGCGACGACATCGACTGGCCCTGCTACCCGGCCATCGTCAAACCCGCGCGCGAACACTGCAGCCTCGGCGTCACACCGAAGTCCGTGGTCACCAATGCCGCCGAGCTCAAGGCGCGCGTGCGAGACGTGGTACGCCACTTCAACCAGCCCGCGCTCGTGGAGGACTTCATCGACGGCCGCGAGTTCCATGTCCCCCTGTGGGGCAACCGCCCCGTCGAAATGCTGCCTCCCGTGGAGATGGATTTCTCGGCGTTTCTCGATTTCCACAACCGTCTGTGCACCTACGACGCGAAGTTCGTGCCCGAGTCGGCCGCGTATCGCAAGATCGTCAGCCACGTGCCCGCTCGGTTGACGGAAGATGAGAATGCGGAGCTCATGCGGGTTTGCCGCGCCGCGTACAAAACCGTCGGCTGCCGGGACTACGGTCGCATCGACGTGCGGCTGCGCAACGGAGTCTTCTATGTGCTGGACGTGAACCCCAACGCGGACATCAGCGCGGATGCCAGCGTCGCCCTCGCGGCGTCCAAGGCCGGCTTCTGCTACGGCCGCCTAGGCCGGCGGATCGTCGAGCTCGCGGCGCAGCGCCACCCGAACCTGCACGTTGCGCCGTGATGAGGCGTACACCATGAACTGCTGTGCCGTCCGCTGGCCACGTCGTGCGGGATCAAGGGCCAGACCGGGTTGACCCATGTCACGGTCAACAAAGCGCTAGAGCACCTGTGCCGCCTGGGGATTACGCAGGAAGTCACCGGCCAGAAACGCAATCGCGTGTTCAGCTACGTGGATTACATGGCCATCCTCAACGAGGGAACCGAATTGCCGGAGTAACATGAACGTTCCGAAACAGCATCAGAGGGATAATCCCGCGATTCACCACCGGCGGTCGATTCGGTTGAAGGGCCACGATTACGCCGGTGGCGGGGTGTATTTCGTGACGATCTGCGCGCATCGGGAATTCATCCAATTCGCCCACGGCCGCCCATTCGGCGCGTTGCTCGTCGGAGCGAGGTCTGCCTCGCCCAGGCCTGCCCCGCCCTCTTCGCCGGAAAGGGCGACACAGGTGTCGCCCGTACGGAATTTGATCGAGGAGCGGATGCGCATCACGGCGGAGAAGTGCCCGTTCATGCGGTGGGATGAGGCGGTGATCATGCCCGATCATCTGCATGCATTGATCCGGATGGAAGGCGGCCATCAACGATTGGGCGATGTGATCGGCGGTTTCAAAGCCGCCGTCAGCCGCGAATTGCACCGTAGGGGCGACACCTGTGTCGCCCTTCGGGTTCCCGACAACGTCCGCATCTGGCACCGCAATTATTACGAATCCATCGTGTGCACGGCGGACGCGGCACGCCGCATCGCCGAGTATATCCGCATGAATCCGTGGCGCTGTGTTCAGGAATTCGGCAACGGGTTGCGCGGCATCGGCAACCCCGCCCTCCTGAACCGCGAAAAGATCGGCATGCTCTGCTCCCGCAACTGCCCACCGGAAACGCTGCATGCCGCCACGCAACGCGCGAAGTCCGCCGGCGCCCACTGCTGCTTTCTGGGCGGCTTTCACTCCCCGTCCGAGCGGGCACTGCTCGCCGCCCTGCTGCAAAGCGAGGCCCGCCTGATCTGCTGCCCGGCCTGGGGCATCGACACCATGCGCATTCCCGCCGCCTGGCTTCCCGCCCTCGAAGCCAACCGCATGCTCATCCTCGAAATGCCCCGCACGGGCGAGGCAGGCCTCGCCCCTACGCGCGCCGCCGCCGAACAACGCAACCGCTTCGTGCTCGAAAACGCCGACGAACGCTGGATTCCGCACATCACCCCCGGCGGCATGCTCGACCGCCTGGTACGGGCGACACCTGTGTCGCCCCCTGTGTCGCCCCGCCAAGCGCCCAGCCCCGGCCACACGGGCGACACCCGTGTCGCGCTCTCCAGCCCCCCAATCACGCCACACCCCAACCTTAAGAAGCCATCATGAGCGACCCCAACGAAAACAGGCCCGGCTACAAGCCGACCAAGGTCGGATGGCTTCCGGAGGAGTGGAAGCCGGGCCGAGTTCAGGACTTCGGCCGCGTCGTTACGGGCTCCACCCCTTCAACGGAGAAGCCTTCGTTGTACGGAGGCGACTTCCTGTTTGCACCACCTTCGGATCTTGGTCTCCGGAAATATGTTGATGCCACGCAGACGACACTTTCACACGATGGCTTCGAGTTCTGTCGCAAACTTACGACAGGAAGCGTGCTGTTCGTCTGCATAGGCTCGACAATTGGAAAAGTCGGC
>JAQBFL010000181.1:0-4139 GCA_032123415.1 bacterium
GTTTTCCTTGGGCGTACTGATGCGGCATTTCTCAGTAAACCCAACTCGTGTATTAGACGGCTTGACTTCGCAAATACAGCCAGCCGCCAGATCTCAGGTCTGAACCTACCCCTGTGCATGCTTCAAACCACGTTGTCATGGAAGAAAGCTACGCCGAACGGAGTCTTTTGGCAAGGAAAAGGCTTCTGGTGTGCGCGGTGGGGCCGTGGCGTCCGGACGTCTTCTTGCGGAGCCGGGCGGATTGCGCCTGTTGGATGTCCTGCCGAGAGGGTTGCGGAGCGCGGCGGCGCGTCTGTCCCGAGCGGATGCTCGGGCGGCGCAGGCAGAGGAATCGTCCGAGGATGGGGGTCTTGAGCAGCAGGTACCCTTGAACCAGCGCTTCGTCGGTGCGTGCGGGGCGGCGTCGAGCGTTTAAAGCCTGAATTGACGTCACCAGCCCGACCCGCTATATTTCCATCATGAAAACGCTACTTCAGACCGGTTCCAGCGGGTGGGTGCCCGTACCACCTGACAAGCGATGTCTTATCAATTGAAAATACGTATTACACAAATCAATGTCCCGTTAGACTATACCGATACTGATGTCCTGAAGCGTTCTGGACGGAAAGTCGGTTGCCATCCCTCCCTCCTTAAGAACATAACGATTATCCGCCGTTCCCTTGATGCCCGTGAACGTAACCCCGCGCCGCAATATGTGTTGTCGGTAGAGGCTGACCTGTCCATGGAGCGATTACCGAAACAGACCCACCATGATGTCGAAATCATTGACAATGAACAACCTGAAGTAAAGCCAGTCCCTATTCACAAGACTCAACCACGACCCGTGGTCGTTGGCGCGGGGCCAGCCGGTTTAATGGCAGCCTGGCAATTGGCAACGTCAGGATGTAAACCACTCCTGGTCGAACGGGGAGATGCCGCCGAGGATCGCGCTCCATTAGTTCAGCGATTCTGGCAAGACGGCACGCTCGATCCTGAGAGCAATGTCTTTTATGGCGAAGGTGGAGCCGGGCTCTTTTCTGACGGAAAACTGAACTCACGCAGTAAACAGCGTGGGCTGATCCATGATTTTTTCCAGGTACTCGTCGAGTGTGGTGCCAATCCGGATATCCTCATTGATGCAGCACCGCATATTGGCAGCGATGAATTGTTGAAGCTTGTGCCGACATTGCGGCGACGGATTCTCGCATTGGGTGGTGAAATCCGTTTTCGTTCCTCATTAAACAAACTCATTATTCACAATGGCAAACTCCAGGCAGTTGTGGTCAACGAGGAAGAGATCCCATGCACCGCCTGTTATCTGGCCGTTGGCCATAGTGCCCGCGACGTATATCAAATGCTCGACGAAACTGGCGTGGCATTAGAAGCTAAACCATTTGCTGTTGGCATCCGCCTGGAGGTGCCGCAGGTGGCGATTGACATAGCCCAGTACGGTAAGTTTGCGGCAGATCCAAGACTTGGTGCAGCCAGCTTCCGATTGACCCGCAAGGAATCCGGTGACATCCGCTCCTGCTACAGTTTCTGCATGTGTCCCGGTGGCTGTGTCATTGCCTGTGCATCCGAAGCCGGAATGCTCACGACAAACGGCATGAGCTATTCCAAACGTGCCATGTCCATGGGTAATGCCGCCTTTCTCGTCCCGGTTAATCCAGCCGATTATCCTGGCGAATCTGTATTTGGCGGAGTTGACTTCCAACGCGCAATCGAACAAAGAGCCTTTGCAGCTGGCGGTGGCGGATATGCCACACCAGCTGTCATGCTTGATGATTTCCTGAAAGGTCATCAAAGTTCATCGCTTCCCGAGGATCTCTCCTGCAAACGTTCAGCTCCAGCAGAATTTCGCGATATCCTCCCGGACTTCATCATCCACACCCTGGAACGTTCCATCCGACCCATGCTCAAGGAACTCGACGGGATCAACCTGGCGGAGGCTGTTCTTTACGCTGCTGAAACCCGTAGCTCCAGTCCCATTCGAATTCTTCGTGACGACAATAGTCAATCGGTCAATACCGTGGGGTTATATCCCATCGGCGAAGGTTCCGGATATGCCGGTGGTATCGTCAGTTCCGCAATCGACGGCATCCGCAGTGTTGCCCATTGGATGCAGTCCACGGATTAAATGGGCTCTATCGTCTGGAAGATTCGGTTGACTGAATCCGTACTGAGAATTCTTCGTAATTACGAAATCGTCTCCGCCTGCGCCTTCAGGAAACGACCACCCTGCTTCACGAATGCCTCGGGGTCCGGACAAAGATTCTGGAAGATCCCGTGCTCGAATCCGAAGCCCTCTGGTCCAGTCCGGTAAGTCTCCATCAGCAGCCGTATCGGCCCGTTCACTTCGCGCAACGCCCCGAATACTGCCGACCACGGTACGAGACCGCCGCCGGGCACGCCGCGATCGTTCTCGCAGGCGTGAACGCCCCACAACCGCGATGCCGCGCACCGGATCGCCGCGCTGTAATCGCGCTCCTCGGTGATCATGTGATAGGTGTCGAGGTTGATGAACAGGTTCGCGTGCCCGGCGAGTTCAACCAGGTGCACGGCCTGACGGGCGGTGTTGACCAGGTGATTCCGGAATCGGCTCATCGGCTCGATCGCCAGGCGCACGCCGAGGCCCGCTCCGTACTCCGCGAGGACGCGCAGGTTCTCCGCCGCACGCGGCAGTTCCTCCGCCGGCGGGGGCCGACGGCAGACCCGGCCGGGATGGCTGTAGTGCGCGCCGCAGTACGCCGCCGCACCGCACGCGGCGGCGCGTTCGAGAATCTGCTTATGCCACGCGAGCCCCCTGGCTCGGCAGCCGGGATCGTCGTGGGAAATGTCGCACTCCATCGGCCAGACATTGCCGGGGCCGATGCTGAGCTCGATGCCGAGGGACTCCGAATGCCGGCGCAAGCGCCGGTAATCAAAGCTTACGTCATCTCCGAGGGACACCTCGAAGAGCGTTAACCCCAACGAGCGCGCCCGGTCGAGGATGGCGAGGTCGTCGTCCGTCCAATGGCTCTTCCACAAGAATTGATGCGCGCCAAGTTTAAAATTCATTGTGCTTTACAAACAGGCATGCCTCCGGTCATGTGATCGCGGGCTGCGTCGCGCTGGGCGACGCCGAGCCGCACATGTGGTCAACACATCAGGAGACGGGAGGCATGCCATGGAGAGAGCATACATCGGTCTGGACGTGCATCAAGCCAAAATCGTCATCGGGGTGGCGATGCGGGAGGGCGATGCGTTTATCCACGGGACGTGCTCCGGGGACATTGTCGGGTTTATGAGCGCGCTGCGAAAGCTCCTGAAGAAGCACGGATTGGAGAAGGAGGAAGTCAAGATCTGCTACGAGGCCGGGCCCTGCGGGTTCGCGCTGGTCAGGCATCTGCTGCGCATGGGATACCGCGCGGAAGTGATCGCGCCGTCGCTGATCCCTTCGAAGAGTGGCGACCGGGTCAAGACAGACCGGCGCGACGCCAAGAAGCTTGCCCGTCTGTACCGGGCGGGAGAACTGACCGCGGTTCATATCCCGGATGCGGCCGACGAGGTGCTCCGGGATCTGTGCCGTGCGCGGACCGATGCGGTGGATGATCGCACGCGCACCAAGCAGAGGCTCGGAGCATTCCTGCTGCGCAACGGGCATCACTACACGGGGCGCACCAACTGGACGGAAGCGCACCATCGCTACTTGCGCGAGCTGGTTTTGATCGATCCGATTCAGAAGCTGATTCTCGAAGAGTATGTGCAAGCGCTCGATTCAACCATCGAGCGAGTAACCGCCATAGAGGATCACATGAGCGTCCGGCTGACGGATTGGAGCCGGCGCCCGCTGGTTGAGGCCCTCCAGGGGCTCAAGGGTTTCCAGATGGTAGCCTCGATGGTGGTGGCCAGCGAACTGGGCGATATGACCCGGTTCAGTCATCCCCGCAAGCTGATGGCCTACCTCGGACTGGTGTCCTCCGAGAACTCCACGGGCGAGCGCCGACGCCAGGGAAGCATCACCAAATGCGGCAACTCGCATGTACGCTGGATGCTCGTTGAGGTGGTGCACGCTTACCGTCTGCCTCCGAAGATCAGCAAGGAACTGTCGACGCGCCAGGTGGGGCTCGACCGCGCGGTCAAGATCGTAAGCTGGAAGGCCCAGAAGCGCTTGCACAAAC
>JAQBFL010000182.1:0-2739 GCA_032123415.1 bacterium
GACTTCGGGGTTAACGCTATCGACAAAGGGACTGCCCCTGTTATAGCAGTCGTCCAGCAGCAACGTGCCGCCTCGCCGCAACCACTTGCTCATGTATTCGGTTTCCTGCCCGTTGAACGACCAGGCGAAGTGGGAGGTCAGGTAGACCACCAGTTCATCGAAGAGATCCTCGCTGCCGACGTCCAGCCCGTCGTTATTGATATGGACCGGCAACCCGGTGCGCTCGTTGACCTGGTAGAGCATGAAAGGAATCGCCGTCGGGTCGGTATTCCAGTCGCCCGTGCCTTCGGCGGGCCGTATGCGGCGCATCGAGAGTCGGTTGCGGGTGTCCGCATCGGGGCGCGCATCGCGCCGCAGGGCCTCTTCGCGCGTAATCTCGCGGCTGCGCCGCCGCCCCGCCTGCTGGACCCAGCTCGCGCGGGTCTCCGCGGCGGCGGTCATGACCATGATACCGACGATCAGGCCTGTCATGCAGTGATGGTTCATCCGTATCCTCCTTTTTCTGCCCCGTATTCTTCTCATTTCGGTGGACGATAACGGGCGACGATAACGGTGGACGATTCAGATTCTCTACTCGTTATCCGCTCTCGTCGCCCGTTCTCGTCCACCGATTCCCTGCTTTCCTAACGTTCATAAAATTGCCCGTACCCGGACCTGCGCGGTGGGTCATGGCCCGGCGCCGCTGAGCAATTCAAAGTAGCGTCCGAGTTCATCTTCCGTCTGGCCGAGCATGTTATGCTGCGCGGGAGCGGCGGAGACGGCTTCCTGTGGAACCGGTATGTGGGGCTGCGTGCGCACCGTCCGCACCGCTTCCTGCAACAATCCCGTCTCGCGCGCCACGCGGCCCATGCTTTCCAGCATCAGCGCGGAACGCTGCCGGTCCCTGAAATCGAGCGAGGCTTCCGTGAACGCGCCGAACCCCGTCCCGACTACCAGCATCTCGAGCGATTCGGAGCGCCCGTGCCCCGGGCCGGTCTCGGTATTGTTATCCATGGCGGTCAGCCATACCGTGACGCGGTCGCCGGACGACAGCGGCGGCTGCAAGCCATCGAACAGGTTCTCGAAGCGGCCGGTGGCGCGCTCGCGCGGGGGATCGAAGCGCAGTTGCCGCGTTCCCTCGCGCTTATCGCGTCCCAGCAGCTCGGTAATCGCCTCGACCTTGTAGTGCAGGGAAACCTCGGCCACCCCGAAATCGTCCTGCGCCAAAAAGGGTGCGCTCAACGCCTTGGCCGTTTCGACGTCCGCCGTCGCATCCTCCGTCCGCCGCACCAGCAGGCGCACGGTCGGGGATTGATCCGGCTGGACGACAACGGCGAAGCGCATCGGTTCGGCCATCTCGAAACCGGGCCCATACCGTCCGGTCAGATGGACGGCGGCATGCTCGCTGCGATTCATCAGGAACGCGAACGTGGCGAACCGGCCGCTGACCTCGAGGCGCTCGCGCTCCCCGCTGTCGAGCCATTCGATCCAGCAGCGCTCGGGGTGCAATTCGGTGGTCGCCGCCAGGCTCATCATGACCCCCGTGCCCGCCAGCCCCTCGAGACGACTCAGGCGGCCGGTCAACAGACGCACGGACTGTCCGGTGTATTCCGGCGGCGACAGCTCGTAGTTGACCGTGCGGATCTCGGGCAGATCATCGACCAAGACATCCGCGACCGGAGAATAGCGGCCGGCATACTCGAATTGGAAGCGGAAGTCCTCCATGACGTCGTCCACCGTGTGCGTCGCCGTTTGGTTCGCAAGCAACAGTGGCATCACCACGCGTTGGCTGGTCGCCGGATCGATCAGCACCAGGCGCACTTCCTGGCGGCGCGCGCCTTTCGTGTTGACGCTCAAGGCGATCGACGTGCCGCGTACGATCCGGGCGCCGTCCGGGGATGCCTCCATGGTGATTGGGAACAGCGTATCGAGAACGATCGCCCAGGCGTCGTCGAGTCGGCGCATCCGTTCCTCGACGGCGGCTCGGCCATAGGTTCCGACCAGGGCGATGGCCAGCAACACCGCTGCCGCCCCGGCGATCAGCCGGCGCGCCCGTGAGCGAGCCTCCAGGCGGCGGTAATCGAGCCGCGCGTAGCGCGCGGCGCAATCCTGCACGAGACTTTCAACCAGTTGCGGCGAATGCCCGATCCCGTCCGGTCCCCGCTCCAGGTACTCGGCCCCGAGTTGCAAGGCGCCGATCAGGGCGTTATCCATCGTGCCGACGCGCGACTCGATGCGCTTGGCCTCCGTCTCGATATCGACCCGGCCAAGCGCCGGCCGGAACAGGAAGCGCCCCACCGCCCACAACGCGGCCGCGCAGGCGGCGACGAACAGCAGCACCAGCGGCCAGGCCGGCAACGGCACGAGCCAGTCGAGCAGCCCCAGCAACAGGAGCGATCCCGGCGCGACCAGAGTGAAGGCCGCCAGCCCGGCCAGTATCCGCCACCGTTTGCGGAACCGGCCGCTCGAGAGCGCGACCCGTTGCAGTTCGGCTAGTTGTTCGCGAAGACTCATGTCTTATATCATCCTATCGTAGGCGTCGATCAGGCCATCCCCCGCCGTTTGCGCAAATAGCAATCGAGGGCCACAATCAGGATAAACAGCCCCAGCAGCAGCGGCAGATTCCAGACGGCGACGATCCGTGTGTGCTGACGATGGCGCGCGTGCAATTCGAGACGATCGGCCAACGCGTCGGCTTGATCGGACGTGAAGACCGCGCCTCCGGTGGCGGCGGCCAGTTCGGCCATCAGATCCGGGCGG
>JAQBFL010000183.1:0-4453 GCA_032123415.1 bacterium
CGTCAGAACTCTGTTGTGCGAGAAGACCGACCGCGCCCCTTTCCCTGCGTGGCTGGGATTTGCCCCGTGGGGACAGACGGCGGAACGCTGGCGAAAGGAAGGGGGCCCCGCCGACATCTGGGGGTTCTTCGGGTTTGAGCCGTTCTTCGCCGGCGCGCCGCTCGAATACGGCGCGTTCCCGCACTTTCCATCTCAGGAAGTGTCGCGGGATGACGAGTTTGTCGTGACGACCGACTATCGCGGTTTGACCGTGCGGAACCGGCTGGACGGCATGTCCATGCCCGAGTGGATCGGCCATCCGGTCAGGAGCCGATCCGACTGGGAGCGCTACAAGGCGGAGCGGCTGCAGCCGCGCATGGAGGAGCGCGCAGGCCGGCTGGCGGCGTTCGTCGAGTCCGTGCGCGAATCCGACGTCGCCGTCCAGGTCGGATCGTTTCCGTGGGGCATGTATGGGACGATGCGCGACCTGTTGGGCACGGAGGAGTCCCTGCTGGCGTTCTACGACGATCCCGACATGGTCCACGACATGATGGATACCCTGACGAGCCTCTGGCTCGGGCTCTACGAGCAGGTGGCGGCGCGCCTCCACATCCATCACATTCACATCTGGGAGGACATGTCCGGCAAGCAGGGCAGTCTCATCTCCCCTGCCTTGATGGAGGAATTCATGATGCCCTGCTACGATCGCATCGCCGCCTTTGCCGCCCGGCATGGCGTTGAGATCGTCTCCGTGGATTCGGATGGGCAGGTGGACGAGGTTGTGGCCGTGGTTGTAAGGCATGGGGTCAACGCCTTCATGCCTTTCGAGGCGCAGGCGGGCAGCGACGTCGAGGACTTCGGACGGAAGTATCCCAACCTGGGGTTGATGGGCGGTCTGGACAAACGCGCTCTGGCCGCCGGAAAGCGCGAGATGCACGGCGAACTGGACCGCGCGGAACGGCTGCTGGCGCGCGGCGGTTGGATCCCGGGATTTGACCACCTCATTCCGCCGGACGTTCCGTGGGCGAACTACAAGTACTTTGTCGAGAACCTGAAGAACGCAATCGGTGTTTGAAAACAGGAAGTCGGACCTGGCTTACAAGAGGAGACAGCCCATGCCCTTGAAGTGGAAGAAGCAGTGGATCGCGGATGAAGGCTATGAATCGGCAGGCGTATTCGACGTAAACGGCGACGGCAAGCCCGACATCGTGAGCGGCGGATTCTGGTACGAAGGTCCGGATTTCCGGAAGAAGCATGGGATCGGCGAACCCCTGCGCGCCGGGGAGTACTACGATGACTTTTCAACCATCGCGCTGGATGTGAACGGCGACGGGCGGCTGGACTACATCACGGGCGGCTGGTGGGGCAACACGATTCGCTGGCGCGAGAACACCGGCGACTACGGCAAGCCGTGGCCGGAGCATGTGATCGCGGAGGTCGGCAACGTCGAGACGACGCGCGCCTGGGATATCGACGGCGACGGGATCATAGAGATTCTCCCCAATACGCCGCCCAATCCGGAAGTCGCCTACTACAAGCTCATCACCGACGCCAGGGGCAAGGGCGCCGGCAAGTTCAAGAAGGTGCTTGTCCACAAGTTCGAGCAGGGCGGACAGGGGCACGGGCTTGGCTGCGGCGACATCGCGGGCAACAAACGGATGGATATTGTTCTCTGCAAAGGTTGGCTCGAAGCGCCGGCCGATCCCGAGAACGGCAAGTGGATCTGGCACGAGGAATTCGCCAATCCTCCGTGGGGCTGGGCCGGCAGCGTGCCCATGCTGGTCGTAGACGTGGATGGCGACGGCAAGAACGAGATTGTCACGGGCAACGCGCACGGCTATGGCCTGTGGTGGAGCAAGCGCCTGCCGGACGGCGCCTGGGCGCACCATCCGATCGATCCGTTCAATGCCCAGTATCACGATCTGATCTGGGCCGACATTGACGGCGACGGCACACATGAACTGGTGACCGGCAAGCGCCACCGGGCGCACTGCGGCAACGAGCCGGGAGAGTGGGACGACCTCGGCAGCTACTACTTCAAGTGGACGGGCGAGGGCTTCGCGAAGCAGGTGATTGACTATGGCGCCATCGGCGTCGGCAAGGGCTGCGGCATTCACTTTGCCCTGGCCGACCTGCGCGGCTCCGGCCGGCTCGACCTCGTCGCGCCCGGCAAGGACGGGTTGCGAGTCTTCTTCAACGAAGGCATGGGCGCGTAACCCGTCTCCATGCCGGTCGCCATAGCAAGGTCAAGATCCGCCGGGGCTGGCGAAATCGTGGGGCCGGCAGTATGGGCGGCGTCTGCCCTTTCCTCCCGGAAGAAAAGGCCGAGGTTGACAGAGGCGCCTCGGTCGTTCTAACCTGTGCGCCTGTTGAACGGAGGCGGCGTAGCTCAGTTGGTCAGAGCAGCGGAATCATAATCCGCGTGTCCGGGGTTCGAATCCCTGCGCCGCCACCACTTCTTCACGCGACCGCGGGGTGATAAGGTGCTCCTGAAAGTCAAGAAATTGCGCCCGGAGGCGATCATTCCCCGCGCGGCCCATCCCGGCGACGCAGGGATGGACCTGTGCGCGGTGGATGGCGCCATCCTGGCGCCCGGCGAGACGAAGCTCATCGGCACGGGCATTGCCATCGAAGTGGCGCCGGGCGCCGAGGCCCAGGTGCGTCCGCGCAGCGGGCTGGCACTCAAGCACTCCGTCACCGTTCTAAACACGCCGGGCACCATCGACGCGGGCTACCGCGGCGAGGTCGGGGTGATCCTGATCAACCACGGGCGCGAGCCGTTTCGCGTCGAGCCGGGGATGAAAATCGCCCAGATGGTGATCCAGTCCCTGCCGGCCGTCGAAGTCGTCGAGGCGGACGAGCTGTCCGACTCCAGGCGCGGCGCCGGGGGCTTCGGGTCGACCGGCTATGTGCAGGGGAAGACCTAAGACCTTAGGCCCAACGACAAAGGACGCCATGAGCGCAGTCAGAGACATGTTGAGCGAGCAGGGGCCGGAGGCGACGTTCGCCGAGGCCCGACGGTTGGCACGGGATTACACCTACGCCCAGCGCGCCGACGGGCGGATTTCTTTCTCCGAGCCGTCGGAGCGGCATCTTCCCACGATTCATCTCTCGCGGCGCACGCTGCCCGAGGTGTGGGAGGACGGTCTCATGGCGCTCATGGGGATCGGCCAGGAGATCCATACCCATTACGACCCGACGGACAAGTCGGGCAAGTACACGAGCTTCCCTAGCCTGGAAGCCACCGTGATGATGCAGATCGAAGAGCCCTTCGGCGAGCCGCGCTTCCACAAGCACTTCCTGGGCGGCTGGCTGGGCTTCGGCGACTACAAGGCCGAGATCGAGGGCGTGAAAGACGGTTGGATGATCCAGCCCGCCGACGTGGCGAAGGCCATGAAGGAAGGTCGGTTTGACGAGATCAGGGGCGACGAGCGCTGGAATTACACCTACAGCCAGCGTTTCCGCTCGTACCCGTATTTCGATTTCCACGGCGAGCTGCGCACCATTAACCAGCTCCGTCAGGTTGTGGACAACCTGACGCGCAACCCGACCAGCCGCTCGGCACAGTGCATCACCTGGGATCCCCGATGGGACCATAACGACACCCAGATGGGGCCGTTCAAGTGGGACGCGTATCATGCGCCCTGCCTGCAGCGTTTCTGGTTCCGGCTTCAGGAGCGAAAGGGCGGAGGGGGCTTTATCCTCAACGTCAACGGGCACTGGCGCTCGCGGGACCACTTGAAGGCCGTTCCATCCAACATCTTCGGCGTCACCGAGGGCATGCACGAAGAAGTCCGCCGCGGAATCGAGGAGAAGCTGAGAGTGCCGGTCGAGCGCGGTAGTTACACGGACATCAACGACTCCCTGCACCTCTACGGTCACTACTTCGATCCTCGCCTGCAGGGGTTGGACGCCGAGAGCTATCTCGAAGACGTCTTCCGCATTGCGGCCGGGGAGCCTATGGAGCATCGCCTCGTTCTACCCGGCACGCCGATGCACGAGATGATGATGGAAGATATCGAGCGCGAGTACCGCTTCCGCATGGAGAATCCCAACTTCGGCCGGAGTCATCAGTGACCAGTCATCAGTTATCAGTGACCAGTCATCAGTCATCAGTTATCAGTGACCAGTGACCAGTCATCAGTTATCAGTTATCAGTGACCAGTGACCAGTCATCAGTCATCAGTTATCAGTGACCAGTCATCGTGTTCCCTGATTACTGATCACCGATCACTGATGACTTCTCTTTCCAGTGATCAACCAATCTCGTCGCGGCGCAGGCAGGCCACGAGACGGTCGCCGCCGGGCTCGGCGGCGAGAGGTTCCAACCGCGGCTCCTCCGTCCGGCAGACCGCCACGGCGAACGGACAGCGCGGGTGAAAGCGGCAACCTTGCGGCCAGCGGGCAGGCTCCGGCACGCTACCCCGGATCACCGGCAGCTCGCTCTTGCGGGCAGCCTCCAGGCTCGGCAGGC
>JAQBFL010000184.1:0-4993 GCA_032123415.1 bacterium
CGAAATCGTAGCGGATGCCCAGGTCGTTCGGATAGCGCTGCACCCTGTCCTGGAGACTGTTGAATAAGTACTGATCCCGCTCGATCTCCTTGGCGGCCGCCTCCTGCTCCTTGCCCGCCTCGCGCAGACTCGCGACCTCCGCGTTGAAGCGCTGCACACTCACCTCGGACAACGTGTTCTCCAACTCGGGATCGCCCGGCGCCTTCTCCATGGCGCGACGCAGCACGTCCGCCGCTTCGTCGAATGCATGCTTCTGAACGTACAGACGAGCCAGGGCGCGGTAGTAGTTGATGTTGTCGGGTTCCGATTCGAGCTTCCGGATCGTGTCGGAGACAAGGTCGTCGACGTCCTGATCGGTCTTGACCGCCTTTCCCTCCTGCTCGAGCCTCTTGGCTTCGTCCACGTCGCGAATGCCCTTGCGGAACGAGTCGCCATCGGCCATGTCGTTCCAGTCGGACGCCAGGCTGTTGAGCGCCATCGCGTCCTTGAGCGCCTTGAGGGGCTTCGGGTCGTTCGGGCGCTTCTCGCAAATCTTCTCGAAGCACACCACGGCGTCTTTCGGCCGGCTCGCGGCCACGTAGCCATGTCCCAACCGTTCGAGAATCACTTCGTCCTCGGGAAAATGATCGCGCGCGATCTCCAGCATAAGCACGGAAGCTTCCGGATAGCCCGCCTGCTCCGCCGCCTGCGCGAAGAGCAGCATGTAGCGCTTCTCGATAGGGCTGTCCCGCAACAGATTGTCCGCGGCCTCCATAGCTCGCAACCCCTTGCCCGTCATGAACAGCGCCAGCGCCTTCAGGTAGGCCGGCGTGCTGGTCGCCACCGCCGCCATGCGGGCGGCGCTGGACGTCTTCTCCTGCTTGAAGCGTTGAATCTCCGCCGCCCACAGAAAGCGCCGCGCCTGCAGCAATCCGGGCTCCTGCTTCAGGCAGGTCGTCAGCATGTCGATCGCGTAGTCCAGCCGCCCCCGCTCGAGGGAGGAGAACCCCTTGTTGAACAAGTCCCGCACACGCGGAGACACGGCATCCAATGTCACTTCAGCCATGGCAGATTCCGATCGATTACCGAGATTGATCTCATGGGCGCTATTCTGGTAAAGATGAGGCGTGATGTCAATGCTAAGAGCCGTTACCGTTCTTCCGTCGATGGCGCTCGCCTGCGCCCTCCTGCCTGCCCCCGCTTGTTCAATGACCGGCCCGCCGCCGCGCGCCGATGGCGGCGTACGCCTGGCGGACATAGCCCGCGAAGCCGGAGGCCGGCTTCAGAAGCAGGCCAACGGAGTGTACACGATCGCCGCCCCCCCCATGACCTTGACGTTCACCGCGGACAGCCGTAAGCTGCTCGCCAACGGCGTACTGGTCTGGCTCAACGCGCCGGCTCGGGTGATCCGCCGCACGCCTGGCATCGACGCCGTCGACGCCGCCCGCACCGCCCTCCCGCTGCTCCGCGCCTCGACCGCCGCCCGGCGCGTTCCGGTCGGCCGCGCCCGCATCGTCATCGACCCCGGCCACGGCGGGCGCGACTCGGGCGCCGTGGGGGCCGGCGGGCTCCGTGAGGCCGACATCGTGCTGGACATCGCGCGGCGCGCCGCCGCCTGCCTGCGCGGCGCGGAGTTCGACGTGCGCCTGACCCGCATCGACGATGCGAGCCTCGCGTTGTCCGAACGCAGCGAACTGGCGCGCCGCTGGAACGCGGACGCCTTCGTCAGCGTTCATCTCAACGCCGCGGCGAATCCCGCCAGCACGGGAGTCGAAACCTTCGTACTGGCCGCGGGCGGCTACGGGCCCACGTCCGGCGGCGGCGCCTCCGCCCCCGCCACGCCCGCCAACGTCTTCGACGGCGCCAGCCTGTTGCTGGCTTACGCAGTCCACAGCCGCCTCCTGCCGGTCGCAGTGTCCGAGGACCGGGGCATCCGCCGCTCGCGCTTCAGCGTACTGAGGAAAGCCCCCTGCCCCGCCGTGCTCGTCGAGTGCGGATTCCTGAGCAACGCGGGAGATGCGGAACGTCTGCGATTGGCTTCCCAGCGCCAGCAACTGGCCGAAGCCCTGGCGGCCGGGCTCAGGGCCTATGTCGCAAGCGGCGCCCCACAAGAAAGCGCCGTCCCGTGAACACGCGCAGAGAACTGAAGCTGTCAGACGGTTCGTCCATCGATTTCTTCAGCATCCCCGCCCTCGAGCGCGAAGGCTTCGGCGATGCGTCGCGCACTCCCGCGAGCCTGCGCGTGCTGCTCGAAGGCCTGCTTCGCGCTCAGGCGCGGGGCCAGTGCCCTCCCGAGTCGGTGGCGCACCTCGCGACCTGGACGCCCGGGCGGGCGGAGCGCGAGGAAATCCCGTTCATGCCCTCGCGCGTCCTGCTGCAGGACTTCACCGGCGTGCCCTGCCTGGTTGACCTCGCCGCTCTGCGCAGCGCCCTGCGCAGGCGAGGCGCCGATCCCTCCTCCGTCGAGCCGCTCGTTCCGGTCGACCTCGTCATCGACCACTCCGTCCAATTGGACGCCAGCGCGAGCCGCGCAGCGTTCGACATCAACCTCGACCGAGAGTACGAGCGCAACCGCGAGCGCTATGCGTTTCTGCGCTGGGGCCGGCGGACCTTCAGAAACCTGACCGTCATGCCGCCGGGGTTGGGAATCTGCCACCAGGTCAACATGGAACGTCTGGCAACCTGCGTTCGCATCGCCACGTCCGGCGGTCGGCCTTTCGCCGGCCCCGACACGCTGGTCGGCACGGATTCGCACACGCCCATGGTCAACAGCATGGGCGTCCTTGGATGGGGCGTCGGCGGCATCGAGGCCGAGGCGGCCATGCTCGGCCACCCCATACCCGTGCTCACTCCGAGCGTCACGGGCGTGCGACTGGCCGGGGAGCTGCCGGACGGCGCCACACCAACCGACCTGGCCCTGGCCGTCACGGCCGCTCTGCGCAAGCAGGGGGTCGTGGGCCATTTCGTGGAGTTCTTCGGGCCGGGCCTGGATACGATGAGCCTCGCCGATCGCGCCCCCATCGCGAACATGGCGCCGGAATACGGCGCCACCATCGGCTTCTTTCCCGTGGACGACGCCACGCTGGCCTACCTGCGCGCGACGGGCCGCGCGCCCGCGCACGTGGACCTTGTCGAGCGCTACACCAAGGAGCAGGGACTGTTCCGCACGCGCGGAGCGCCTGAGCCTCGGTGCGACGCCGTGGTCGAGATCGACCTCGCGCGGGTCGAGCCCTCCGTCGCCGGACCGCGCCGCCCCCATGAACGCATCCCCGTCAAGCGCCTGCATCAGGCCTTCGCAGAAAGCCTCCGGCAACCGATCGAGGACGGAGGATTCGGCGTTGTCGACGGACTCTCCACGGACAGCGCGCACCGACTGACCCACGGCGCCGTCGTCATAGCCGCCATCACGAGTTGCACCAACACCTCGAACCCGACGCTGATGCTCGCCGCCGGACTGCTCGCCCGCAAGGCGGCGGCCCTCGGGCTCCGCCCGCCCGCGTGGGTCAAGACCAGCTTCGCCCCCGGATCGAGGGTGGTGACCGATTACCTCGAACGCGCCGGACTGCTGAAGGACCTGGAGTCGCTCGGCTTCCACGTGGCGGCCTACGGATGCACCACCTGCATCGGCAACAGCGGCCCGCTGCCGGAGGACACCGCCGCCGCCATCCGCGAACGCCAGCTCGTCGCCGTGGCCGTCCTCAGCGGAAACCGCAACTTCGACGGACGCATCCACCCCCTCACCCAAGCCAACTACCTCTGCTCCCCGCCCCTCGTCGTCGCCTATGCCCTCAAGGGCACGGTCCTCGGCAGTCTGACCGACGCCCCCCTCGGCATGGACCCGGCCGGCCGCCCCGTCTTTCTGCGCGACCTCTGGCCCTCGAAGGCCGAGGTCCGCGCGTTGCTCGACCTGACCGACGACGCCGCGCTCTACAAGCGCCGTTACAACGCCCCACAGCCCTCCGACGCCCGCTGGGACGCCCTGCCCTCCGGCGCCTCCGACGATGACACATGGGACGACGCATCGACGTACATCCGCGAGCCGCCTTGGGTCCGCAACATCGGCGCCGAGCCTGAGCCGGTGCAGGACCTCCGCGGCGCCCGCATTCTTTGCCTCCTCGGAGACTTCGTCACCACGGACCATATCTCGCCGGCGGGAGACATCCCCGCCGACGGCACGGCGGGCCGCTACCTGCGCGAGCGTGGCGTTCCCCCCGCGGAGTTCAACTCCTTCGGCGCCCGCCGCGGCAACCATGAGGTCATGGTGCGCGGCACGTTCGCCAACATCAGGCTGCGAAACCAACTCGTTCGGCGGGCCGGCGGATGGACGCGACACCTGCCGTCGGGCGACGAGATGGAGATATTCGACGCCGCGCAACGCTACCGGTCCGAGGGTGTGCCCCTGGTGGTCGTCGCGGGCAAGATGTACGGCGCCGGGTCGTCGCGGGACTGGGCGGCCAAGGGCGCCGCCCTGCTGGGCGTCCGCGCCGTCATCGCGCACAGCTTCGAGCGGATCCACCGAGGCAACCTTCTCGGCATGGGGGTCCTTCCGTTGGAGTTCGCCGAGGGCGCCGCGCCACCGGCGCTGAATGGCGGCGAAACGATCTCGATCTTCGGCATCAAGCGAAATATGTCGCCGGGAGCGATGTTTGACGCGGAAGCGGTGCGCCCCGACGGAACGACGTTGCGCTTTGCGGCCCGCGCACGCATCGATACGCCCCAGGAACTCGACGTCTACCTCCACGGAGGTATTCTGCCGTTGGTCCTGCGCGGCCTGCTCGGCGGCCGCTGACGCTTTGGTTCGAACTCCGGACAGAGCGCGGCAGTCGGCAAGCCGGTCCGGCGTCTTGGGCTTGAGCCCACATTGCCGCGGCTGAATCCCCGCCGACTGGGTATCCCCTTTACTCTAGCGAGGCCGTACCTCTCAGACCGACGGGCTTTCGCGGCCATCGTTCTCGTCCTCGTCCTCGTCGTCGTCCTCGATCGCATATCGAACTTGGTCTTCCCTGACCTGAGC
>JAQBFL010000185.1:0-4384 GCA_032123415.1 bacterium
TGCCCTCCAGAAGGCCGGCACGAGCCCATGGAGGGCGAGACTGTGGCGAGCCGTGGTCCAACCCACAGACTGCGGCTCAGCACAGCTTCCTGCCGTAGGCAGGCAGGCTGCCCTCCAGAATGCCGGAACGGGCTTACGCGGCTGCAGCCCGCCAAGCCGATGACGTGCCCATGAAAGGCGAAGAGTCGGTTGACGATAGCGGGCGACGAGAACGGGCGACGATTGAGCAGGCGCGATCCAGAGTCGGTCCTTCCGACGGAACGTGGGCCGGGAAAGCCGGACGGCTCCTCACTCCGGCGCCAGTTCGGCGGCCAGGGCATCGTAGCGCTCGGTCCAGCGGCGTACGTAAGCGCGCTTCTCGTTGTACGTGGCAGGGAAGAAGCTGCCCTTGATGCCGGCGATGATCAGGTTGCGGAACTGGCGGGGCGTGACCGGCACATGCCGCACCAGTTCGGTCAACTCGCGCGTGACCGTCGTGTGCGAGACGAGTCGGTTGTCCGTGCAGATGCTCAGCGACAGTCCAAACTCCAGCATGCGCGCGACCGGGTGTTCCGCGATCGATACGATCGAGGGGGTTGTCTGCACATTGCTCGTCAGGCACACCTCCATGGTGATCCGCTCGGTGGCGATGTAGTCGGCGAGCCGGTTCACGAACGACTCCTTGTCCTTGATGCCGGGGTTGCGGATCATGCGCGCGCAGAAGAGGAACGTGCCGTGGCCGATGCGGTTGGCGTGGCATTCGGTGATGGCCTGAAAAATCGACTCCGGCCCGTAGGCCTCTCCGGCGTGAACCGTCTTCTTCAGAAAGTGGCTGTGCGCATACTGGTAGGCCCTGGTGTGGTACACGGCGGGATAGCCGGCCTCTTCGCCCGCCAGATCGAAGCCCACGACCGGCAGGCCCTCGTCGTCGCGCGCGGCCACGGCTACGCGCGCCATCTCCTGCGAAGCCAGGGAGGAGAGCTCGTGCTTCGGCATCTCCGGCAGGACGCTCGTCAGGCTCGAGAAGTAGCTGCCCATCGCCTTGGAGAACGCCCTCATGGCGCAGACGATGATGCCGGAGACAAACGGAATGTCCGGCCCGCCGCGCACGGAGGGCTGCTGGTTGTGCCGCCTCGCGGCGCGCTCGAGACCGTTGGCCACGGCCCGTATGACGCCGATCATATCCGAACTCTCCGCGACATGAAGCTGCGGCGCGAAACGCACCTCCATGTAGCGCACTCCTTCGGCAATGGCGTCCTCCGCCAGCTCGAACGCCACGCGTTCGATGTTCTCGTGGTTGTGCAGGACCGCGCACGTGTAGGCGAATCCGCGCAGGTATTCAGTCAGGCTGGCATAGTGCGGCTTGAAGACCGTCTCGCGCAAGCCCTCCTCATCGAAAGAGGGCAGCCGTACGCGCTCGCTCCGCGCCAGCTCGATGAGCGTCGGGATGCGCAGGGAGCCGTCCAGATGCACATGCAAGTCGGTCTTGGGCACCTGCCGGATGAACGCTTCGGTCAGGGGCGTTTTCAAAGCGCGCAAGCCCCTTTCAGTGCCGCCGATCGTCGGGGCTTTCAATGTGCGCGATTTCGTCGCGCAGCCGCGCGCACTCCTCGTAGCGCTCCTCCGCGATGGCCTTCTGCATCAGCGAGTGCAACTCCTCCCGTCGCGTCGGTTTCTTCCCGGCCTTGGCGCGCGGCTTGCCGCCCGCTTCCTTGCCGGCGCCCGCGATGGCGCCGCCCGAAAGTTCTTCGGCGCTGATCACGCGCCCGGCCTCGTTCATGACCGCCTCGGACACGAAGATCGGCGCATTGAAGCGCAGCGCCATGGCGATGGCGTCGCTCGGTCGGGAATCGACATCCGTCTCGACGCCGCGCGAGTCCAGCACCAGGCGGGCATAGAACGTGCCTTCCTTCAGACCGCAGACCTCGGTGCGTTTGAGCGTGGCCCCCAGTTCCTCGATGACGCTCTTGAACAGGTCGTGCGTCAGGGGTCTGGGCACCTCGACCTCGTTGATGCACAACGCGATGGCCTGCGCCTCGGCCGCGCCGATCATGATGGGCAGAACCCGCTCGTCGTTCTCGCTGCGCAGGAGCACGGCGAACCCCACGTTGGAGAGGAATAGCTGATCGACCTTGACCTGTATCATGCTGGACATGTCGCTCTTTCCTTGTAAACACGATGATACCATGCCCGCACCCCGCGCGTCATCCCCTTTCCCGCATCATCTTCGTCGGGGCTCCGATCCCCCGTCATTGAGGTACTCCGCGCCGAAGGCAGCCTCCACGCGCAGCGAGTCGGGAGCGTCCGCCGGAGCCTCGGCCGCGCGGGCCGATCCGTAGGCCATGAAACACGCCAGGACGCTGGTGAGCCCGAAACGCCGGAGACCGGCGCGGAAGTCCCAGGGCAGCGGCGATTCCACGCGCAGCCGCGCGCCGGATACCGGGTGCGGAAACTCGATGACGGCCGCATGGAGCATCTGGCGCGGGACGTTCATCTCTGCCTCGCTCGCGGCGTCGCTGCGGCCGTGCAGCGGGTCGCCCAGCAGCGGCAGACGCACGGAGGCCAGGTGCCGCCTGATCTGGTGCGTCCGTCCCGTATCGATGCGCAGCCGCAGGTGGCAGTACCCGTTCCGTTCGCTCAGAACCCGCGCATGGGTGACGGCCGCGTGACCGTCCAACTCGCCGCGGACCGCGAACTCGCGCGCGGGCGGCGAGCCCTGAACGATGGCATGGTACAGCTTCAGCACCTTGCCGCGTTTGAACAGCTCCACAAAACGGTTGAAGACGCCCGGCTGCGTCGCGAGGATCAGGCAGCCCGTTGTGTCGCGGTCCAACCGATGCACGGCGTGGAGCGAAGCGCCGGCCCAACGGGGCGAACGGGCGAGCGCCTCTTCGACGCTTCCGGGGCCGTTCGAGATCGCGCCCGCCGGCTTGTCGATCACCAGAAACACCGGGTCTTCGTGCAACACGCGGACCGGTTCGCCGCCGGAAGGCGCGGCTGCGCCGGCGGCCTCCGCGCCTGGCGCATGCACAACGTCTCCGGCGCGCAACGCATGGTGGGCCATCCACACGCGCCGCCCGTTCACGAACACCCGCCGCGCGTCGAGCAGATCCTTGGCCTTGCGCCGCGAACAGCCGAGACGCCGCGTCAGGAAGTCCTGCAGCGTCTCGCTTCGCGCCTTCTTTTCGACCGTCAGTGCCTGAATCTTCATCGCGTCCAGAGAATAGCTTATCGCAGAGGGCAAAAGCAACTACCCGTAGCAGATCGCGCGCAGTCCCCGGCGCGCCGCAGTCGCACCACGAACAGGCTGTCGCAGTCACCATCCCATGGCCAGACCTGCAACACGCCGCCGCGCGTCGCGCCGCCGAGGGGGTTCGGGAAAGGATCGGGCCGGAAATCGGGGAAGCCGTCCAGGAACCATTGGACAACGGCCGCGTTCTCGGCACGGAAGACCGAGCAGGTCGCGTAGACGAGCACGCCGCCGGGGCGCACGGCGTGGGCGTGGGACTTCAGGAGTGCGCGCTGGCGCGCTGCGTACCGGGCGATATCCCCACGGGCAAGCTGGAGCCGCGCCCAGGGGTTGCGGCGCCAGGCGCCCGAGCCGGTGCAGGGCGCGTCGACCAGCACGCCGTCGAATGGCGGCCGATCGCGCGCGGGGAGGTCGGCGTCGCTCGGCGCGGAACGGATGGATCTCAGCCCCGCCGCGCGCGCGCGCCGATCCAGCTCGCGCAGGGCGTCAAGCCGCGTGTCGGTGGCCAGCACGCTGCCGCGGTCTTCCATGATCGAAGCCAGTTGCAGGGACTTGCCGCCGGCGCCGGCGCACACGTCCCACCAGCGCGCTCCCGGACGGGCCCCGCAGGCCAAACCGACAATCTGCGAGGCGAGGTCCTGCACCTCGACCCGCCGATCCCGGTAGACCGGCAGCGCGCGCAGGTCCGGGCGCGCATCGGCCAGCCTGACGGCGCGCGGAACCGTCGCGTGCGGCTCCGGATGCAGTCCGGCACGCTTCAGCTCGTCGAGCACCGTGGCGGGATCCCCGCCCTGCAAGCGCAGCCAAACCGGCGGACGGGTCTGCAGGGCCGCGGCGTAGCGCGCGTGCCACGCGGGCTCCGCAAGCTCCTCGCCCAGCCACGACGGCGCGAGAGCCAGGGGATTGAGCTCGGGCGTTGCGGCGCCGGGGTAAAGAAGACGCAACACGGCCGCCAGCCGGTCCGCGGCGGCGGGGCGGGCCAGGCCGGCGTTCATCGACGATTCGTCGAACCCCAGGCGGCGGGCGAGCCGGAGGGCGAACTCCGGGTGCTCAGGCGGGTCCAGTGACACGGCCGCCGCCAGCAGGGGCAGCCATGCCTCGTCCGCGGCGGCGGCCGAGTCGGACGGAACCATCCCTTCGACCCATCCCCACCAC
>JAQBFL010000186.1:0-3566 GCA_032123415.1 bacterium
TGCCGGACTACACGCGTAGAGGCTACAGTGACTCCATTCCGGACGGGGGTTCGATTCCCCCCGCCTCCACCATTTTTCGGCCGTTCATTTTGGGATACGTGGCGCGAATCGGGCGCGGGCGTCGGCCATGGCGAGGGCACAGCGATGGACACCAAAGAACTCGGTTCGGACCCCGTGATGTTTGCGTCGCTCATCGCACACCAGTTGCAGTCACCGCTGAGCTCGGTCGCCCAGGCGCTGCAGGCGGTGCTCGGCGAGTACTCGGGCCCCCTGCTGCCGGGGCAGCGCGGTTCGCTGGAAAAGGCCAACGAGCGTTGCGTGCAGGCCATGACGGCCGTGCGGCGGATGCTGGCCATCCTGGAAGCGCGACAAGGGGACCGGCCCGTCGCCCGTCAGGCGCCGTTGACCACGGTGTTGCGCCAGGTGCACGGCCGCTACGCCGACGAAGCGACGAGGCGCAAGATCGAGTTCCTCATCGACGTGGCCGCCGAGCATGCGCGGGTTGGGTTGGCCGAACCGGCGCTCACGGAGATTTTCAACGCGCTGGTCGAGAACGCCCTCAAGTACACGCCCGACGGCGGCCGCATCCGGCTGGCCATCCTCCCCTCCGGGCGCGAGGGCTGCGTGCGGGTCAGCGTGGCGGATTCGGGAATCGGGATCCCCGAATCGGAGCGTGACCAGGTGTTCCAACCCTTCTTCCGGGCCAGTACGGCCCGGGCTTCGCAGAAGTCCGGCATCGGACTGGGACTGGCCTTCGTGCGCGAGGTCGTGACGGCGGCGGGCGGCGGCGTGGGGGTGGGGCGGGGGCCGGATGGCGGGGCCGAGTTCTGGCTCGATCTGCCGAGCGTGGCGCGGGTCGAAGCGGCCGGCACGGAGGCGGAGTGCGCGGATGCGTTCAGGGTCCTGATCGTGGGTGGCGTGTCGGCGGGCTCGAAGGCGGCCTCGAAGCTGGTGCGGCTGCGGCCCGATGCGGAGGTCACGGTGGTGGACCGCGGCAGCGTGATGGCCTACGCGGGCTGCGGGTTGCCGTACTATGTCTCGGGCGTGGTGCGGGATTACCGCCAGTTGATTTCCAGCCCGGCCGGGACGATGCGCGATGCCGTGTTTTTCCATCACGTGAAGAATGTGCGCATGCGAAACCACACCGAGGCGGTGGAGATCGACCGCGCCGGGAAGCGGGTTCGACTGCGCGACCTGTTCGGCGGGGCCGAGACCTGGCTGCCTTACGACAAACTGGTGCTGTGCACCGGGGCTGTCGCGGCCGTGCCGGCGCACCTGGACACGAAGCTGAGGAATGTGTTCACCCTGCACGGCGTGCGGGATGCCGAGGGCATCAAGGCCGCCATGGCCGAGGGCAAGGCGCGTGACGTGGTGATCGTGGGCGGCGGACTGCTCGGGATCGAGATCACCGAATGCCTGGTCAGCCGCGGCGCGCGGGTGACGATCGTCGAAAAGCGCCCGAACGTGCTTTCCGTGCTCGACCCCGACATGGCGGTTCTGGTGGAGAAGCATTTAGCCTCGCACGGGGTCAAGGTCGTGACGGGTGCGACGGTTCATTCGCTCGACGGCGAGGGCTCGGTGCGCAGCGTCACGACCGACCAGGGGCGGTTCGCGGCGGACATGGCGATCCTGGCCAGCGGCATTCGGCCCAATGTCGATCTCGCGCGGCAGGCCGGGCTGACGCTGGGCGGAACGGGGGCGATCCTCGTGGATCGCGGCATGTTGACTTCGGACCCCGACATCTACGCCGCGGGCGACTGCGTCGAGGCGACCAACCTGGTCACGGGCCGGCCATGCTACATGCCGCTGGGCACGACGGCGAACAAGCAGGCGCGCGTGGCGGCGGTGAATCTCTGCGGGGGGGCGGACGTGTTTCCCGGAATTCTCGAGACCTGCATCTGCAAGACCTTCGATTACACGACGGGCCGGACCGGGCTGGGCGAGGCCGCCGCGCGGGCCGCCGGCTTCGAGCCCGTCTGCGTGCTGGTTCCCGGCCCCGACCGCGAGCACTACATGCCGAACGTCGGGATGCTGCTGCTCAAGCTCGTGGTCGACGCGAAGACGCGGCGGCTGTTGGGGTTGCAGGCAACGGGACCGGGCGCGGCGGACAAGCGGATCGATGTGGCGGCCATGGCGATTTGGGGCGGGATGACGGTCGACGAGCTGGCGAATGCAGACCTGGGCTACGCGCCGCCGTACTCGCCGGCGATGGACAACATCATCACCGCGGCCAACGTGGCGCGCAATAAGCTCGACGGCCTGTTCACCGGCGTCACGCCCGCGCAGGTGCATGAGATGATGAAGGCGCGGCGGGACTTCGTCTTCCTGGACGTGCGCGCGCCGGAGGAGTTTGCGCGGGCGCACCTGCCGCAATCGACGCCTATCCCTCTGGGCGTCTTGCGCAGCCGCCAGGGCGAGTTGCCCAAAGACCGGGCGATCGTAACGTTCTGCGACATTTCGTTGCGCGGCTACGAGGCGTCCTTGATCCTGAGGGCTGCCGGGTTCAAGGATGTGGCCGTCATGGAAGGCGGCATGGCCATGTGGCCGTACGATGTGGTGACATAGCCCGGCAAGGACGGACGGGAGTGCGTTATGGCGGGACGAAGGACGGTTCTGATCACGGGAGCGTCGGGGAGAATCGGGCAGGTGATTGTGCCGCTGATGATGGCCGAAGGGCGGTACGAGCTGCGCTGCACGCATCTGAGCGCGCAGGGGGATCCCCCCGGCCTGCCGAATCCCATGTTCATGGACCTCGGGGATCCGGCCGGCGTGCGGGCGGCTGTCGAAGGGGTCGATACCGTCCTGCACCTCGCGGCCAGCTCGGGAGACCGGCCTTTCATCGAGCAACTGGTGCCTGACAATATCATCGGACCGTACAACCTGTGCGAAGCCGCGCTCGCCGCGGGATGCCGGCGTGTGCTCTTCGCGTCGACAAACCACGTGGTGCTGAACTACTGCATAGAAGGCATGTCCATCGACGAGTCGGTCGAACCGCGCCCCGACAGCATCTACGGCGTGACCAAGGCTTATGGCGAGATCCTCGGGAGGTTCTATGTCGAGAAGAGGGGGCTGCGCAGCTTCATCTCGCTACGGATCGGCTGGTTCATGAACGAGAACAGCCCCCACTTGAGGCGCTCGTGGCAGGCGCTCCACATGTGGATTTCCGCACGCGACTTCGTGGACCTGACGAACCGGTGTATCGAAGCCCCCGACGGTATCGGCTACCGGTGTTATCATGCCGTGAGCGACAACGACCGCGGCTTGTTCAAGCTCGACCGCGCGAAGCGCGAACTGGGCTACAGCCCGCGCGACAACTCCGAGAGGTTCGTGCCGGAATTCACGGGGGAGCTGCCGCCCTGGCTTGTGCGGCGGCGGGAGCCACTTTCCTGACGGCGCCTGCCTCGTTTCGGGCACCCTCAAGTGGAAGGGGGCGCTTCCGGGTTTAGCGTGGGATTCTCTATTGATGAATGGCGCTGGGTTAGCCGGATCGAGTAGGCGGATCGGTTAAGCGTATCCGAGGAAGTGCCGCGGTTTCCTCCCGCGGCGGATGCGCCGGCGGCGGGAAG
>JAQBFL010000187.1:0-7726 GCA_032123415.1 bacterium
ATCACGGCCTGCGCCAGGTTGAGCGACGTGTAGTCCGGCGCCGTCGGGATCTGGATGATCTGCGTGCACAGCGCCAGTTCCTCGTTGCCCAGCCCGTTGTCTTCGCGCCCGAACACCAGCGCCACCGGGCCGGTCGAGGCCTCCTCCACCGCCCTGGGCGCCCACTCCCGCGGCGTCAGCGCGTGCTGGCGGTACAACCCGCCGCGGGCCGTGGCGCCCATGACCGCCCCGCAGCCGGCCACCGCGTCCGCCAGCCGGTCGAACTCCTCGCGAGCCTCCAGGATATGGGTCGCGTGGCAGGCCATGCGGCGGGCTTCCTCCATATCCTGAAAACGCGGCGAGACGAGCGCCAGCTTCGACAGCCCCATGTTGCCCATGGCCCGGCACACCGACCCCACGTTGCCTCCGTACAGCGGCGAGACGAGGACGATGCGAACGGCATCAAGCGCCTCCCGCGCGAGATCCCACGACCTTCGGCCTGACGACGGAGACATCCCTGCTCACCCCTCCCCTGCCGTGCGCTCCAGCCGCTTGCGCACAACCTCCAGCACCCCGCGCACGAAAGCGCATTCGCACGCCTCGGGGCAACGGCTCAACTCGTCCTTGTTCAGGCAGTACCCCGGACAGCCCGGCTGCCCGCTTTTCCGATTCCTGAACACCGGGCCGCTGTACAAATCCTCGAACGCCTCGGCTTGAATGGCCAGCGTGTCGCCGCACGAATGGTTGAACAGAAACAGACCGGCTCGCAGATCGATAAAACTCGCTTGGTACCCGACCAGCGTAATGCCGGGATCGGACAGGAAGCTCTCTCGGTCCGCCCAGGACGCCATGCACACTGTACACCGCTTGAACTCGGCCATCAACCAAAACCCTTTCGGCGCAACCCGCCGCGCGCCCCGCCCGCACCCAACGAGCCACAGATTATCATCATCCCCGCCCGCTGGCAATCGCACGTTCGCATTGACCCGCGGCAGACCGCGGGATACATTCATCGAACACTGTTGGACGTTGCCGGATTTCGAGACTCGGACCATGACAACACGCTCACGCTACGACGCGATCTACCTCTCGCCTCACCTCGACGATGCGGCCATCTCCTGCGGTGGGCAGATCGCGCTGCGCACGCGCCGCGGCGAGGCGGTGCTCGTCGTCACCATCTCGGCGTGCAATCCCCCGGCGGACGCCCATTCACCCCTCGCGGACGAACTGAACGCCGCCTGGGGATGGCGGGCGGACGCCGCCACCCGTCGCGAGGAGGACCGGCGAGCGTGCGGCATCCTGGGCGCCGAGTGCCTGCACTGGGACGAAGCGGACGGCCTGTACCGCCGGGACCCGGAGCGAGACGCGCCCCTGTACCCGACGCGCGAGTCGCTCTTCGCATCCGTTCACCGGGCGGACGACACCACGCAGTCGGCGTGGATCGAGCGGTTGCGGGGCCTGCCGCCCGCGGAACAGGTGCTGGCCCCTCTGGGCGCCGGCGGCCATGTGGACCATCAACTGGTGCGCCGCGCCGCGGAGGCCGTGTTCGGGGCCTCGCTTCGTTGCTACGAGGACTTCCCCTACGCACTGCGTCCACTTGCGCTCTGTAAGGTTCTGCGTCCCCGGTGGCGCTGGCGCTCCGAGCGCATCGCGCTGGACGAGCGCGCCGTGCGCGCCCGCCGCGAAGCGGCGGCGGCCTACGCATCGCAAATGGGTACCCTGTTCTTCAGCCCTGGGGATTTGGAGCGTCGCTTGCGGCGCCACATCCGCCGCGCACGCGGCGAACGGCTCTGGCAAAAAACAGTGATCAGTAATCGGTGATCAGTGACATGATCACTGATGACTGATCCCTACCCTCCGTCCTTCTCCATGTCGTAGACCATCGCCACCTCGGGACATGTGAACGGGGAATCGTACTTCGTGCAGTTGATGCAACCGGCGTAGATCTTGTGCATGATCGTCGTCTTGGGCACTTCGCGAAACCCGAGGCGGCGGAAGAAGTCCGGCGTGAAGGTCAGCACCAGGATCTGCGAAGTGTGCAGCGGACGGATGCGTTCGATGGCCGCCGCCACCAGTGCGCGCCCCACCCCCCGCCCGTGAAACGGCTTCGTCACGGCCAGCGACACGATCTCCACCGCGTGATCGCGCCCCGACGCGCCGATCTCGGGCATGATCTGCCAGGACACGCCGCCGACCAACTCCCCGCCGCACTCCGCCACGAGGAACCGGTCGATATTCTGAACGATGCCGCTGATGGCCCTGGGCAGAAGTTCCTCCGGGAACGACTTGATCGTGTCGAATATCTTTTGCGCGTCGCGGAATTCGGCCGGCCGGATCGATATGCCGCTCTTCATCATGTCTGCTCTCTCTCCTCGCGCTCCCCCCCGGCCGCGGGCTTTGCCTTCCACCTGCGGTGCGCCCACAGGTACTGGCCGGGGTAGCGGCGAATCCACGATTCCACAAAGCCGTTCAGCTCGCTCATGATCGCCAGCATGTCGGCCTGCCGGTCCCCGCCCGGCGTCAGGCGCACGGGGGCGGCCAGATGCAACCGGTAATGCAGCGGCGACACGCTGACGCAGAACGTCGGCACGATCGGCGCCCCCGTGGCCAGGTGCAGCCGCGCGGGGGACGTGTGCGTCGAGGCCGGTTTGCCGAAAAAATCGACCATCAGGCCGCGTTGCCGGGCGTGCTGGTCGATCAGGATCGCCACGATCCGTCCCCGCCGCAGGGCATCGACCAGCATGGGGCCGGTCCGCCCGCTTTTCGGCAGGGTCTCGAACCCCGTCCGGTGCGTCTTCGACGCGAGGAACCGATCGATGTGGGGATTGTTCATGGGCCGCGCCACGGCCACCAGCGGCTTGATCCGCGACAACAGACTCGACGCCAGTTCCCAGTTGCCGAGGTGCGCCGACGTCATGACGATCCCCGCCGCCGGGTCGTGCAGCAGCGCGAGTGACTCGGCGTCCCCCTCCATCGACACATAGCCCCGCCAGTCCTCGCGGCCGAATAACGAGACCGTCTGCATGGACTCCACGCCCATCGCGGCAAAGTGCTCGAACGAGGCCCGCGCGATGCGCCGCGCGCCCGCCTCGTCCGCCGCGATCCCCGCCGTCAGAATGTTCTCGCACGCAATGCGTCGTCGCCCGCGCGCCAGCGCGAACGCCACGCGCCCCAACCCGCGCGCCACCCGCGCGGAAACCTTGGCGGGAAAGGCGTCCGCCGCCGCGAGGGCCGCACGCAAGCCGATGTATTCGGCAAGGTGCCGGGTTCGACGTAGCACGGTATGACGCATGGCATGATCCCGGCCGCTATTGCGCCAGGATGCGCCTTCCCTCGTCAAGAAAGATGCCTTGCAGGTTCATCCTTAACGACTCGGGGTTTGTGGCGAAGCGCATGCCTTCAGACTCCGTAACAACGCCTTTCTTGATCAGCTTGTAAATCGACTGGTTGAACGTCTGCATGCCGTCTTCCTCGCCGGTCTCGATCGCGGCGGAGAGGACCTCCAGTTGATTCCGTTCGAGCAGCTTGCGCGTGGTCGGCGTGTTGATCAGGATCTCCACGGCGGGCACGGCCTTGCCGTCGACGTCCTGAAGCAGACGCTGGCAGACCACCGCGTGCAGATTCCCGGCCAGCGCCATGCGGATCTGGTCCTGCTCATCGGCAGGAAACACGTCCAGGATGCGCGGGACGGCCAAGGCGCCGTTGCCCGCGTGCAGCGTCGAGAGAACCAGGTGCCCCGTCTCGGCGGCCAGCAGGGCGGTCCGGATGCTGATGCGATCGCGCATTTCCCCGATCAGGATCACGTCCGGGTCCTGACGCAACACGTGCTTGAGCGCGTTCTCGAAGGTCAGGGTATCCAAACCCACCTCGCGCTGCGTGATCAGCGACTGGTCGTCCTCGAATAGATACTCCACCGGATCCTCGATGGTGATGACGCGACGCCGCTGCGTGCGGTTGATTTCCCCGAGGATCGCCGCCAGCGTGGTCGATTTGCCGCTGCCCGTCGTGCCGGATAGCAGCACGATGCCGCGGTGCACATGGGCCAGTTCAGCCAGCCTTTCCGGCAGACGCAGTTGGGCGAACGTGGGGATGGCAGTCTTGACGTGGCGCATGGCGACCGCGGGCAGGCCCTGGGAAACGAACACGTTCACGCGGAACCGCCCCACGTCAGGCTCCTGGTGCGAGAAATCGGCCTCGTGCGTACGTTCATACCCCTCGCTCAAGTGGGCCGGCAGGATGTCCGCGACGATCGCGCGCATGTTCTCGGCCGTCACAAGGTCGAACCCGCTTTCGCTCAGCCGGCTGTGCACGCGCAGGAACGGCTCCTGGTCCGGTTTAAGATGAACGTCCGAGGCTCCCAACTCCACCGCGTTCTTGAGCAGTTCATGCAAGATCGACATGCGTGCGTCTCCTCGTTACCGAATTCTGATTGCCAACATACCACCGGAAAGCGTGAACACTATATTCGATAACCATGCGCCTAGCCAAGGCGAAATCGTCTGGCGCATGGCCAGATACCTGCCCACCTGCATGCACGCATAGAAGGCGAAAAAGAGCGCAACGGTCAGAATGACTCCGCCCAACACCCCCCGCCTTCCCCCCCGCAACCCGGCGGGAATGGCCATGAGCGTTATGACCAGGCAGGCCCACGGCATGGCCATGCGTTGATGCAACAGAAGCTCACGGTGAGCCTTGTCCTGCGGCGAAATGTTCGGGTGCCGCTTGAGATATCGCCAGATCGCACGGCTGGACAGAAAGTCCCAGTCGATCACTTCATCGGCAAAGTCGGAAGGCCGCTCGTCGAAAAAGTCCAACTGCACGGCCGAGTCGATCGTGGGCCCCAGCGGCGCCGCCGGCCCCATCGGGTCGTCAGCCTCGTTATAACGCCGCTCGACCGGCGAGAAGAGCCACCACTGGCCGTCAAGCCACTCCGCCCTCCCGGCCTGAATCTCGCTCTGCCGCGTCCCGTCCGGGCGCTCCTGCGTCACCTTGACCGTCTTCAGTTGCTCGGGGCGGTCCAGGTCGATGCCTCCGATCAACCACAGCCGCCGCCCGAGCGTGTTGTAGTGCGCCAGGTCCTTCATGACACTGGACATGTCGTCGGGTCCTTCGAGGAACTCCGCAATCCAGCGCGACGCGCGCGGCGTAACCGTCTCCTTGACAACGGCCGTCAGGATCGAGAAAGCCAGCCCCACGCACAGGAAAGGCGTCACGATGCGCCATAACCCGATGCCACCGGCCCTCATGGCGGTGATCTCGTTGTGCCGGGTGAACTGCCAGAGCGTGTACAGAGTTCCCAGCAGCAGCGAGGTCGGCGCCATGTACTCGAAGCTTGGCGCCACAACATACCCGTAGTAGACGGCAATTTCCCGCCACGATGGGCGCCGGTCCAGAAAGACGGTCAGATGCTCGAACAGATCGAAGATGACCACGATCGAAACGAACGCGACCAGACAGTACGCCAAGACGGCCAGGTACTCGCGCAGAAGATATCGGTCGATCAGTTTCATGAACGGCTGGCGACCGGCGTCAGAAACCCCACCGGTCGCGGTAACAGAACTTCACGCCCCAGCCACGGAAAGTCAAGCCGTATTCCACGATCCTGGAAGTCCACGAACGCGCCCGGCAGCCCACCTGTTCTCATCGACAGGCCACGGGCTTCGCCAAACGACATAATCGGGATGTCGGCATTCGGGATTGATGTTTTGACGCTCCGTGATATGCTGTTCTCCTTTCACCGACACCGAGGAGATGGCGGCATGGGGCTGAACGTCACGGAGAAAATTCTTCTGGAGCACTTGACCGGTCCGGCGCGGCGCGGAGGCGCGAATCCGCCCTGGCGGCGCGGCGAGGAAATTGCCATACGCATCGACCAGGCGCTGACGCAGGACGCCACCGGCACGATGGCCTACCTGCAGTTCGAGTCCATGGGAATCGAGCGCATCAGGGCGCCGCTGGCCGTGAGCTACGTGGACCACAACACCGTCCAAGTCGGCCCCGAGAACGCCGACGATCATGCGTATCTTCAGTCGGTCGCGGCCCGCTTCGGCGCGGTGTTCTCCAAGCCCGGCAACGGCATCTGCCACCAGCTCCACCTGGAACGCTTCGGCGAGCCCGGCTGCACCTTGCTGGGCTCGGACTCCCATACACCCACCGGCGGCGGCATCGGAATGCTCGCCATCGGAGCAGGCGGCATTGACGTGGCCGTGGCACTGGGAGGCGGCCCGTTCCACCTCGACGCGCCCCGCGTGATCCGCATCGAACTCGGCGGGCGGCTGCGGCCATGGGTTTCGGCCAAGGATGTGATCCTCAAGGTCCTGGATTTGTTCTCGACTCGGGGCAATGTGGGATGCGTGTTCGAGTACGCCGGCCCCGGCGTGGCCACGCTGGACGTCCCGGAGCGCGCCACGATCGCCAATATGGGCGCGGAATGCGGCGTCACGAGCTCCGTCTTCCCCAGCGACCAGGTGACACGGCGGTTTCTCGACGCGCAGGGCCGCGGCCAGGCCTGGCGCGAACTGACGGCCGACCCCGACGCGCGCTACGACCGGGTTGTCTCGATCGACCTGTCAACCGTCGAACCCCTCGCCGCGCTGCCGCACTCGCCCGGCAACATCGCCACGGTGCGCTCGCTCGCGGGCAAACCCGTCCAGCAGGTCCTCATCGGCTCCTGCACGAACTCGTCGTATCGCGACCTGCGGGCTGTGGCTGAAATCCTGCGCGGGCGCCGGGCGCACCCCTCCGTGAGCTTCGGCATCGCGCCGGGCTCCCGCCAGGTCGTCCAAATGCTGGCGCGGGAGGGCCATCTCGCCAGCCTGCTGGAGTCCGGGGCCAGGTTGCTGGAGAACGCCTGCGGCTTCTGCATCGGCAACTCGATGTCGCCCGGCACGCACGGCGTCTCGCTGCGCACGTCCAACCGCAATTTCGAGGGCCGCTCGGGAACCCCCTCGGCCGGCGTGTTCCTCGTCAGCCCCGAAACGGCGGCCTTGGCCGCCGTGAACGGGTGCATCGTCGACCCCCTCTCGCAGAACCCTGACGCATTTCCGCGCATCGCACAGCCCAGGCGTTTCCTCGCCGACGACTCGTTGTTTCTCTTCCCGCCGGACAACGGCGGTTCCATCGATATCCTGCGCGGCCCCAACATCGGAACCGTGCCCGCGGGCGCCCCGCTGCCCGAGTCGCTTTCGGGCGTCGTCACGATCAAGGTCGGCGACAAGATCACCACCGACCACATCATGCCGGCCGGCGCGCGGCTGAAGTTCCGGTCCAACGTGCCGCGCTACTCCAAGTACGTTTTCGAGAACACCGACCCGGAGTTCGCGGCGCGCGCAGCCTCGCACCGGGACGCGGGGCTGCACAACGTGATCGTCGCCGGCGATTCGTACGGCCAGGGGTCGAGCCGCGAACATGCCGCCCTCTGCCCCATGTACCTCGGCGTCAGGGCCGTCGTGGCCCGTTCGATCGAACGGATCCACCGGGCCAACCTGATCAACTTCGGCATCGTGCCGTTCGTCTTCGAGAACCCCGCGGATTACGACCGCGTCGAGCAGGGCGACCGCGTGGAGATTCGGGCCGTGCGCGAGGCGGTGAGCGGGGACGGGCGCGCGCGCCTGCGCCTCGACACGCGCGGCACGGAACTGCCGATCGTCGTCGAACTCTCCGCCCGGCAGCGCGACATTCTGCTCGCGGGCGGCCTGCTCAATACCGTGAAACCAGTCATCAGTAACCAGTCATCAGTAACCAGTCA